>VXPQ01000022.1 GCA_009839485.1 Bacteroidetes bacterium SB0662_bin_6 | reverse complement strand
CGTTCGGCAGGTGGTTCGCGCCGAAGCGCACCGTGTGCCGGCCAGCGGCCTGCGGTCCGTCAAGAAGCACGTCAACCTCACGGCCAAGCATGTCGTACACGACAAGGCTTACATCGCCCGCCTGCGGGAGCGCGTAGTCAATGGTCGTCTGCGGGTTGAACGGATTCGGATAGTTCTGCGAAAGTTCTACCTCGGTCGGCAGTTCTGCATCCTCAGCGCTTACACCTGAGACAACTGTGAACGTCGTTGTAGCCGAGATCATATTGCCGTCACGGTCTATTCCCCATACCGTTACCATCGCAGAATTAGCAGCGGTAGGTGTAACCGTCAATATGGCCGTTATCGGGTCCAACTGGATACGCATGGCCGATGTGACCACGTTATTCTCCACGCTCTGGCTCTCATAGAGATGATCGGCCACAACGTCTTCTATCCGAATCTTGTGCAGCAAACCACCAGGAAGCGGATCGTTCGAAGCAGCATCGGGATCTATGAACAGCGGCACTGCCTTCACGATGTTTCTCAGATCCACTTTCAGTGCCTCGGCGCCCGTATTCATGGAGAACCCGACGCCAAGAAAAGGCTCTACCAAGGGGTTCACCATCGGCTTTGTACCTTTCTTGACCTGTACAGTGAACGATGTCGTTCTGCTCTCGCCAAGATCGTTCGTGGCCGTAACCATGACCGTAGCGGTCTTGGAGCCTGTGTCTACCCTCCACACCGGGACAAGCGTTATCACAGAACCGTTCACAGTTGCTGTCACAAACGCACTGTCACCTTTGGACGTAGACACTTCGTATGTCAGGCCCAGTCCCGTAGGATCTTTGAATGCAGCCTGCGCCCCGTCCGTTCGGCCATCCACATCTGCCAAGTCAACAGTTTTGGCGTCACCATCGGCAACCAAGGCGTTGTTCCCTGACAAGTTGGGGATCCTTGTGTCAAGATCGGGTGACGTTCTGGACAAGATCGTTACCGTGAACTCCTGCGTAGCAGACTTGGCATCGGGATACAGACCGGTATCAGCAAGTGCCGGGGGGTCATTCGGCAGTGCATCCTCACACTTCGGTGCTACATACTCAATAGCGGTAGTTAGCGGATCCTCGGGAGTTCCGGCAACATAGATATAACCGGTCCGGCAACGGAAGCCCTTGTCTGTGGCTGTTACCTTGAACTTGGCTGAGCCAGGCGCACGAGGACGAATGTCCAATTTGGCGGTACCGGCACCAATAGTAGTTGGAATGGCAGCACCAGAGTCGTCCACTAATTTGCCTCCAAGAGTAACCGTCGCGACCATGTACGGAGTAACCCAGGCAAAACTATCACCAGGCTCGGGATTCCGGGGCACCGGCTCAGCATCTCTATCGCTGATGCTGATTGTGTAGGTCAATGCTCCTGCATCTGGAGCCGTCCTGACACCACCAGCACCGTCGCCAAAGTGAAGATCAGTGAAGAACATTCCCGCTGCTGATAAGTCAATCTCGGTGTTCCGCTGGTCATCCTCCCGCAGAACCCTGTCACCAATCTTGTTTGTGACATATGGATTTTGTGGGCTGCCTACTGTTACGGTAACTTGCCTTCTGGCGTATTCGTTGCCATCGCGTGCAAATACCCACACGTTGGTCATGTCACCTGCACGGGCCTTGTTCGTAAGCGCAATCGTAAGTTTGTTGCCACTTGTCGTTGCGCTCACAATGGCTTCGCTGCGCTGACCACTGGGAATGGTGCTTGTCCTTGTCACCACACCAACTGGATCAGCCTTGGGGTCGTAGGTAAGAACGGGATCATTGGGATCGGTGAACCAATCGGTCAAGGTGTAATCCTTGGACGAGGTGTTCTTATCCGCAAGGGCGAGAAGCACTACCGGGGATTTGCCATCATCGGCGGCGGCACTACCATTGGCTACTCCATTGTAATCTGTAGCCATATTAACATTGTCCAAGCCTATAATGCGGGGCGCATTGACCGACACAATGTCAAAGGTGATGACCTTGGTCTGAAGGCCCAAAACAGCCTCATTCCAAGAGGCGGCCAAAGTGATTGTGAAACTGCCTGGTGCAATCGGCTCAACTACCAGTCGAGGGTTGCTGCCGCCGGTGCCTGTAACAGTGACCAAGGCAAGGGCCCCGACGAGAAACGAGCCATCGCTACCCTGCAAGTTATTGGGATTCGCAACAGCGTTTGCGGTCCCAATCCGGTAGTTATGCACAAACCCCTCCGTGGTGTTATCAAGAAGGGTGCGCGAAACGGATATAGGTCCGCCTTCCATACGGAGCACCTTGGGCTGTGCTATTGCAGACCCCACACCCAGGAAGCCCGCAAGCAGCAGGCAGGCCGCAAAACGGCCGGTGAAAGCGATGCCGCTTGCGGGAGACCGCAAGCCGCTTCGGGCCCGCGTCTCTGTGCGAGTGCGGTTGATCGCATTGAATTTCTGAAGCAAGAACGTCATGGCTTATGCTCGATGTTGGTTAAAATGACGTATCACCCTCACAGAGGATGATCATTTTGTTATGGGTGGGTGTATCCAGGCAGGCGTACGCGCCCGGTGTGTTCCGATAAGGGCACTTGACCTTGGAGAAGCGCGATCAAAACAAAAAACCCCACTCCGAACGACCGGGGTGGGGCTTACATCGTGAGATGCCGAAAATGCAGGGTTATATCCCTATAAAGTCGGCGGCGGAGTTGCTGAGTTTGTCTCTCTGGTGAATGTAGCGCAGGGTAGTGTTGATACTCTTGTGCCGCGCGTGGATCTGCACCTGATGGAGTGTTGCGCCCGCTTCCAGCGCAAGCGTACATCCCGTATGCCTTAGGGTATGGATGGAAATTCCCGGTGGCAATCCAGCCCGCCTCGCTGCCCTCCAAATGACATAGTTGATCTGCCGCGCACTCAAGCGAGCACCCAACGTCGGGCCTGCCATTGCCCTCCATAGCGGCCCGGATTCGATGCCGTAGTATGCTCGCATATCCTGTATTGTATCCACTACATGAACAGGTATCTTAACGAATTGATTAACGCCGCCTTTCGTGTCGGGGAGGTCGAGCACCCAATGTCCGTGTAGTCTTCGGATGTGCTCTACGTCCATAGCGCTAATTTCGGAACGTCGGAGCAGGCAGTTAAGCAGCGTAAGGACAATGGCATGATTGCGCTTTTCTGTATTGCACCGGTTCGGTCCCGTGAACGTTGCATCGAGCAGGCGTTGGGCTTCTTCTTTCGACAGAGCGAATATCTTGCGCTGCGCTCTATTCTCTCGCCTTCGCTTTCGGATAAGGTGCTTGTTCGCCGGATTTTTACGCACAATGTCCAAGGCGCAAAGCCAGTCGAAAAAGAGGGATGCAGTGGTCACCAGGCCTTCGACGGTAGACGGTGCAAAAACTTTTTCCGCCTCTTCGATTTTTTTGTTGACGTAATCGGTGGTGATCGCTCTGGCTTCCTGGATGTTTACCACTCCCTTCCCGAAGAATAGCCTCAGGAAATAGCGATAAATGCGAATCGTGTTGGGGCGTTCGTATTTCGCGAGAAATTTCTCGATCAGGTTGGTATCGGTGCTGATACGGGCGGCGTGCCCGTTTGGGGTGATCATAGTTCATTCCGTCATGGGTCGACCCAGTCCCGTCTATTAATTATATGCAGCCTATCGTGTGTATTCCATGTTTGTTTAGAGTTAATCAGTGTTTATTTAATGTGTATTTAGTTGCATTTCTAATGAAGTGTCACGCTCCGAACAACGTACATGCCATATTGGACAGCGAACGACTGCGAAGTGCTTTGGCAACTTTCGTATAACGGAGAGGGGTGAATCGCGAATGAACTGATTGACGGCGGTATCCCTTGTCAAGGAACGATTCAAAGGACGGAACAAGCATTCCTCCACTCCACAAACGCACAAGGCCCCCGCCGCCTTTCGGCAACGGGGGCCTTGCTGAGCATAAGCCGAGAGGGGTTAACTCTCTCTTGTCGCTTATTTGACAAGAACCATTGTGCGCGTAATCGTCTTGTCGCCAGCGATCAGGCGGTACACGTAGGTGCCGTTCGGCAGGTGGTTCGCGCCGAAGCGCACCGTGTGCCGGCCAGCGGCCTGCGGTCCGTCAAGAAGCACGTCAACCTCACGGCCAAGCATGTCGTACACGACGAGGCTTACGTCGCCCGCCTGTGGCAGGGCGTAGTCGATGGTCGTCTGCGGATTGAACGGGTTCGGATAGTTCTGCGAAAGCTCGACTTCCGTCGGAAGCTCCGCGCCTTCCGCGCCGGTCGTAACACCCTGGCATGGATCACTCATATCCACGCCATCGCAAGACACCACCGTGATAGTCGTCGTCGCCGAAGCCTTATAGCCCTCACGGTCTGTTGCTGAAACCATCACGGTCGCCGAGTTGGCGGCAGTGGGCGTAACCGTCAGCGTAGCCGCAACAGGGTCCAACACGAGACGCATGGCCGACGTGTACACATCGTTCTCCCTGCTGATGCCCGCGTAGACATGCTCGGCTACCACATCATCTATGCCCATGCTGAACAACAGCCCGCCCGGAAGCGCATCGCCTTCCGCCACGTTCGGATCGATGAAGAGCGGCACATAATCCACTGCCCTCTCTGCCCCCGTGAGATTCCGAAGATGCACCACTAGTGGAGCAGCGCCCGTCCTCAACGAGAAGCCGGCAGCAAGAGCGGCTTGTACAGCCGGGTGCTGGTTCACAATCGGCTCCCTGGCCGTCTCGACTGTCAGATCGAAGTACGCGGGGAAACTGGTCTCGTCACGGGTGTTCGTGGCCGTGACTTTAACGCGGGTGGTTTCGGTGTCAGCCCGCCAGACCGGGGTAATCGTCACGACACTGCCGTCCGCCGTTATCGTGGCGATCGCGTCCTTCGGCTCCAATGTATACGTCAGTCCCCCATTCGTGGGGTCCGAAAATGCTTTCAGCTCGCCATCCGCATCGCCGTTCAGATCTTCCAGATCGAAGGTGAGAACATCCCCGTCCGCCACTACTGTCCGGGCCCCAATGGGGGTATCCGGCATCGGCGAGGTCCTGGTCACAACCGCCAGGATGAAGACATCCTTAACGGACTTGGCGTCAGAGTATAACCCGGTGCTGTCCGCCTCAGTGCGATTACCGCTATCCTCTATACACCTGTCGACATCCGGCTCACCCCCCGTGGGACCACCAAACCTGGAGAACGTGTCCTCTGCATAAAAGGTGAAACCACTCCGGCACCGCCTCCCCCTGTCCGTGGCCGTCACCGTGAACGTGGTCGAACCCGGCGCACGCGGGCGAATCGTTACGGTAGCTCCGGAATGCCCGACGCCGCCGCCCGTCACATCCGTTAGCACAACCTTCGCGGTCATGTACGAAGTCACCCAGCTGAACTCGTTATCCGTCCCTACCATGGCCGCATCACTATCATCGATGCTGACGGCGTAGGTCAATGCCGTTGCATCCGCATTGCCGGGATCCCTGACGTTTATGTCTGTAAAATTTTCAGGATCGTCAAAGGCCTCAGTCAGATCAATCACTGTATCCGCGCCGGCATTCTCGCGCAGGACCACGTCTGCAAGCGGTGAATCGACATACGGATTGATTGCCGCGCCTATCGTCACCTGAATTCTCTTTCTGGCGTATTCGCCGCTGCCGTCACGCGCAAACACCCACACGTCGGTTGCATCGCCCATCCGGGCCTGGCTTGTAAGCACAACCGTCAGGTCATTGTCGGATATCGTCGCACGTATGATAGATTCTCCATCAGATCCATCGGGCTCTCCTCTACCCACCGTATCCGCCTCGGCCGTGTAGGTAATGAACACTTCGTTCGGATCGGTGAACCAGGAAGTCAGGGGGTACTCTTCGGATGGATTATCCCTCGGCATCAGTTCGAGGTCCTCCATATCCACCTGCACGCCCGCATTGTACGCATTGGCGGCGCCCCCGATATCCCTAAGCATGGGCGCATTGGCCGACACGATTTCGAACTCGTGGGTCGTGCCAGGATTTCCGATGCCTATAGGAGCCGTAGCATCTCCAGCAACAGTGATCTTGAAAGCGCCCGGCGCAATCGGAGTGACCGTCAAGGCGCCGCTGACAACGTTGACCAGAGCATGTCCTCCGACCAAAAACGAAGTCGTCGGCGTCCCCCCTTGATCCGTAGGATCAATCACGGCGTCCGCCGTCCCGATCCGGAAGCTACGCACCTGCTCCTGCCCGCTAACAGCAGGAACTGTTATAGCCCCGCCTCCCATGCGGAGCACGTTGATCTGTGCCGTCACGGAGCTCACACTCAGGAATCCCGCAAGCAACAAGCACACTGCAAAACACCCGGCGAATGCAATGCCGCTTGCGGAAAACCGCAAGGCGTTCCGGGTCCGTGTCCCGGCGCGAGTGTGGTCGATTGCATTAAGTCTCCGAAGCAAGAAAGCCATGACTTATGCTCAATGTTGGTTAAAATGACACGCCACCCCTCGCAGAGAAGGGTTTTTATGGGCGGGGGTGGTGTCAAGGCAGGCGTACGACCTTGTATGTACCCGTAAACAGATACGTTCAGGCAATAGTGGCGAGTATGCTACCATACCAAAGCCTTGTTCTCAAGAATATCAAAAAGGGCTACTCCGGCTTCCATCTCGTAAAATACCCGCCGCAAGACACAAGGCCCCCGCCGCCTTTCGGCAACGGGGGCCTTGCTGAGCATAAGCCGAGAGGGGTTAACTCTCTCTTGTCGCTTATTTGACAAGAACCATTGTGCGCGTAATCGTCTTGTCGCCAGCGATCAGGCGGTACACGTAGGTGCCGTTCGGCAGGTGGTTCGCGCCGAAGCGCACCGTGTGCCGGCCAGCGGCCTGCGGACCGTCAAGCAGCACATCCACTTCGCGCCCGAGCATGTCGTATACGATCAGGCTCACGTTGCCTGCCTGCGGCAGCGCGTAGTCAATGGTCGTCTGCGGGTTGAACGGGTTCGGATAGTTCTGCGAAAGCTCGACTTCCGTCGGAAGCTCCTCGTCTTCCGCGCTCACGCCCGATACCACCGTGATGGTCGTCGTGGCCTTAGTCATAAGACGTTCACGGTCGATGGCCCAGACCGTCACGGTCGCCGAGTTGGCGCCGGTAGGTGTAATCGTCAGCGTGGGATTGGGCGCGGCCGGGTTCAGCACCAAGCGCATGGCCGATGTGGTCACATCATTCTCCTTGCTCTGGTTCTCGTAGACATGATCGGCTACCACATCCGACACCTGCATCTTGAGCAAAAGGCCGCCCGGAAGCCCACCGCTCCCATCATGATTCGGATCGATGAATAGAGGGATGGCCATCTTCGGATCCTCAGCATTGTTGAGGTTCATCAGCTGCAGCACCAGCGGCTTGCCGCCCGTATTCAGTGAGAAGCCCTGAGCCAGAATACCTTGTATAGCAGGAAGCTGATTCACCACTGGCTTCGTGGCCGTCTGGACCTTCAAGCTGAACTTCGAAGGGACACTGTCCTCGTTAAGGTTGTTCGTGGCTATGACCGTAACGTCAACAGTCGCGTCGCCTGAACGCCAGATCGGTGTAAGCGTCACCATAGAACCGTCGACGCTTATATTGACCACATCCTTCTCGTCCTTCTGCGCCGCCGTCACCTTGTATGTCAAACCTTCCTTCGTGGGATCCGCGAACGCCTTCGGAGCATTATCCTTCGCGCCGTTCAGGTCTTCCAGATCGAACGTTACCGCATCGCCATCGGCCACCAACGCATCGTTGGTCGGATCCTTGTCATCAGTGGTCGGATCGGCGAGCCGGTCAGGGATGGCAGCATCCGGCATCGGCGAGGTCTTGGTCACGATCGTCACGGTGAACTTATGCTTTACGGACTTGGCGTCAGGGAATGTCCCGGTGCTGTCGGCAGCGACAAAACCGGGTTCGCCTTGAGTGCCACTCTCAGCCCTTTTGCACCTGTCCACAGTAACGTCAGGGGTGAAGCCCCCATCATTTGCCAGAGTTAAAGTATAACCAGTCTTGCACACCAACCCCTTATCCGTGCCCGTTACCTCGAACGTGGCCGACCCTGGATTACGGGGATTGACCTCCAACATGTTGGTCGCAGCATCAAACTCGGCGGTCATGTACGGCGTAACCCAAGTACCGGACACCCCTTCGTCTCCAGTCTTTTCCGGGACGGCTGCTGCATCCTTATCGCTTATGCTGACCGAGTAGGACAATGCGCCTACAGCACAACCGTTTGCCAAGGGATCAGCGCAAATAGCAGCATTGTTAAATCTGGTAGCATCATCCACATCAGGATCCATGAAACCCGTTGTCAGATCATACGAGGTGTTCTCCTGATCATCCTCGCGCAGCACGTCGCCCCCAAGTCCATTCATGACATACGGCAGGGTTGGCTCCCCTATGGTCACCCGAATCTGCTTCCTGGCGTATTCGCTGCCGTCGCGCCCGAACACCCAGATGTCGGTCTGGTCGTCCTCCTTCGCATCTTTCGTAAGCGCAACCGTCAACTTGGTGCCAGCTGGTGTCGCACTCACGATGGCGACACCGTCTTTTGTGACCTTGTCTCTTCGCGGGTGTGTCGCCGGATCCGCCGCATCGTAATCGGCATTATCGGCTTTAGCCACCATATCCACACTGGTATCGTAGGTAAGGAACACATCGTTCGGATCGTCGAACCACTCAAGCAGGTCGTACGTTTTCGATGTGGCGTCCCTCGATATCAGTTCGAGTTCCTCCATATCAGCATTTGCGCCATTATTGTACGCTTGCCCGGTGCCAACGCCCTTAAGCGTGGGCGCATGGCCCGACACGATTTCGAAAGTGTGGGGTGTGCCTACGTTGCCCGTGCCAATGTCAGCCGTGGCACTTGGAGCCACAGCAATCTTGAAGGAACCTACCGCAATCGGAGTGACTGCCAGAGAGTCGTTGCTGCCGTCGTCTTCCCAAGTAACCAAGGCAAGGCCTCCGATGAGAAACGTATTCGTCACGGTCCCGCCTTGTCCGGTAGGATTAGTACCCGCCGCAGTCAGCGTCTCGTCGTCAAAATCTCCATCCCCATCGGTATCGATCAGGTAGTGATGCACCTGATTATCGCCGATGGCAACCTTTAGCTCCCCGCCTCCCATACGGAGCACCTTGGGCTGTGCCATTGCTGACCCCACACCCAGGAAGCCCGCAAGCAACAGGCAGGCCGCGAAACGGCCGGTGAAAGCGATGCCGCTTGCGGGAGACCGCAAGCCGCTTCGGGCCCGCGTCTCTGTGCGAGTGCGGTTGATCGCATTGAATTTCTGAAGCAAGAACGTCATGGCTTATGCTCAATGTTGGTTAAAATGACGCGCCACTCTCACAGAGAATGGTCATTTTGTTATGGGTGGGTGTGTCCAGGCAGGTGTACGCGCTCAGTGGTACCCGTAAGGGCACATACCGGCAATGTACGGTATTGCACTCATACTTGTCAAGTATAGGCAATGCTTTTTCCAGTGTCAAGTGGAAAGTTCGCTGTCTAAACAAACAGAGTCAACCCCTGTTCCATATTTTTTTTCAACCGGGGTCATATATACAGGGTTCTGGCTCTCCCCCACTCCTTCATTTCGCCAGAACCATCGTCTGCGTATACCGCTCCCCGGCGGTTTCGAGCCGGTATACATACGTTCCACTGGGGTGTTCCCCCGCGCTGAAACGTATCTGGTGACGGCCTGCAGGGCGCAAACCATCCACCAGGCGGGCTACTTCCCTGCCCAGCAGATCGTACACGACCAGGCGAACCATCCCGGTTCGAGGCAACATATACTCGATAGTCGTCTCCGGGTTGAAGGGATTCGGATAATTCCTTGAAAGTTTCACAGAAGCGGGCAACTCTTCCTGCTCCGCCGCCGTGTAGACCGCCCCGTACGGCAGGGACGGAAGCGAAGGCGTTTCAAAACCGGGATCTTCACTCGTTATATATATAACCGTTTCATAGGGAGGCACCGTCACCTCGAACGCGCCTGTATAGGCCGCCGATGTATCCGCAAAAATGTCGTAATACGGGATGGACCCGGGATTCGACATCGTAACGTGCGGGCTCGGGTCTACCGTCAGGGTGCGCGAAACGGACGAAAAGTTGATCAGAACGACCGCATTCTCGTCCGGATACGGACGCGCATAGGCATACACGCCGCGCGTCGTCAGCGTATGGAGTTGCTGGGAGCCGAAGGCCGGGAACCGGGCGCGGGCATGCGCCAGACGCTGGTAATGGCGGGCGAATTCGCCGTTGCGGGGCGTGTTCCAGTTCACCGGCGCGCGCCTCGGGTCCGCCCCGGCATGGAAAGCCACCTCCTGTCCCTGGTACACCATCGGCACGCCGGTGGTCGTGAGCAGGAACCCTGCGAGCGGGAACAGGCGGTCGGGGCTGGAAGCATACAGCGAAGCGATGCGCTGTTCGTCGTGGTTCTCCAGAAAACGGAAGTAGCGGGCGTTCGGGCCGGGGTAAAAGTCGTTGTTGTGCGCATACCGGTCGTACGTGGCGAGGCGTCCGTATGCGCCGCGTATGGCGTTATGGTAAAACGGCCAGTCGTAACCCGCGTCGACGCCCCCCTCGAAACGGGCGCCGTGCAGGGCATCGGCGTAGTAGACCTCCGTGCCGCCGCCCGTCCCCACGATCTCGCCGAGCAGCCAGGCGTCCGGCTTCAGGCGTTTCATGAGCGTGCGGATGGGCCGCCCGAAGCGATCCGGCCCGTAGCGCCGCCACGGCCCCCAGTACACGTCCAGCCGCCAGCCGTCGATATCGAATTCGTTCACCCAGAACGCCAGCACATCGAGCATCTCGGCTTGCAGGTCGTCGTGGTTCCAGTCGAGGTTCGCCAGATCCCCGAATCCCTGGTATTTGTAATAATCGGCGCCGGCCTGCCGGACTTCGGGAAGATTCGCGCCCCGGTTGTCGCGCCCGAGGTTGTGCGGGCTGGGCTCCGTCTGCAGGTAGGCCCCGTACGGACCGCCGTTGCGCAGGCTGGCGACCCACGGGTGCGCCGGGGATACATGGCTGGGCGTAATGTCGAGGATGATGCGAATGCCGAGTGCGTGCGCCCGCGCTACGAGAGCCTTGAAATCCGCGTTCGTGCCCAGGCGGGGATCGACCTTGTAGAAATCAATGATGTTGTAGCCGCCGGAAACCTGATTCATGATCTGGTTATGCATGATCGGCATGAACCAGATGGTGTTGAAACCCATCTGTGCGATGTAGTCCAGTTCGCCGGTGATGTCGCGGAGGCGGCGGCCCGGGTTCGCGGGGGTCCCGGTAGCTTCCGGCCCGAAACTGAAGGGGAAAATTTCGTAGACCACCGCGTTGTGGACCC
The DNA here is from genome assembly GCA_009839485.1 of Bacteroidetes bacterium SB0662_bin_6. NCBI lineage: Bacteria > Pseudomonadati > Bacteroidota > Bacteroidetes bacterium SB0662_bin_6. The sequence continues at coordinate 5,896 of VXPQ01000022.1, read as the reverse complement.
AGGAGGCGGTCTCCTCGTAGCGCATTTCCCGCGCCGTGCCGTCCTCCTCGATGACGACGGCGATGCGGCGGCGCTCTTTTTCGCCGTTGGAGTGGGTAATATCGAAATTCACGTACACCTCTCCGGGGCCGGCGACAACGCCGACGAAACCGCCGTCCGGGCCTTTAGCACCCCCCGTTACCTCCGTGGTGTTGAACGGGTCGATGAAATCGTCGGGAAGCACCACTTCCAGGGTCACACCGGTGGGATCCGCGGAAGGAATCGGGGTTAAGTAAATATTGAACTGGTTTCCGGAGCCTGTTACGGAAAAATCGAAATACTCGCGGTCCAGCGGGTGCAGGCGGCGCTCGATCACGATCGGATCGGAAACGAGCGGGCGCGGGACGGCGCCCCCGTCGGGATCGAGGCGGAGCTGGAACTCGTTGTCGCCCAGTTCGAGCGGCGCCGTGACGCGCGCTTCTCCATCGGTTACGGGGACTGTGCCCATTTCTTCGCCGTTGCGCAGGAGCGTGGCCTGCGTGATGTCGGGGTCTACGGCCCCGTCGAGGCCCGTGACATGGGCGCGCAGGGAAACTTCCTCGCCGACCGTGGAAAAGGATGGGCCCACCCACTCGACCGGAGCGAGGACACGGCCTATCTCGGCTTCGACGCTGCGCCCCGCCTGATCGGTGGCTGCCACGCGAAACTGCGCGCCGGGAGGAATGCGCCGGGCGGTTTTGACCCGGAAAACCCCCGTATCGGCGTCGTAGTGATCCAGGCCGTCGGTATATTCGACCCCGTTGATATGATAGACGACGGAAACGAACGGCTGCGTGGAGAACAGTCCGGCGGAGAAGGCGCCGTTGTCGATCTCCTGGGCGGGCTGGAAGATCATGGGGTCCGTGACGGTGAGCACCGAATTGTCGTTGTCCGCGGGATTGGACCGGGGGTTCAGCGGATCGGTGAGCCAGGAGCAATCGGTGCCCGCGATATTCAGGTGCACCTGCACCTTGTACTGGTAGGTGCTGCCTATTTCGAGGGAGATGGTGTAAAGCCAGTAGCGCTCGAACCGCACGAACGACATGGCCGAGGCGTGGTCTTCCCGGATGCAGGAAGGAGTATCCGCCTGGTACGGGGTACCCCATCCGTTGAATGCGCCGGGCAGAAAGGCCCGCTCCGCAATAACCTGTTCGGGGATGTAGCGGAAGGTGACGGGAAGGGTTTGGGCGGCGGTGGAATGCGACAGGAGGCCCGCCCACAAGAGGGCAAGCGCTATGGAGCACAGGCTGAACAGGCAAAGCGGGCAGCCCGCCCGGGAAAAGGGATGGCGCGTATCGGAATTACCGCACACGGTCCGGGAGCGGGCTGCTGCGCCCTTCGGGAAAATCGTAGGCATGATTCATGAAGTCGATACCCGGCAGCACTTCGTTGCCTGCGTTGAAGAACAATGCGTTAACCGTGAAAACATCGTCGAGGTTCATAAGATCATGTTTATTCCGTGCAACGTAGCAAAGGCATTCGCGTATTTTTCGTTGTCCCGATTCATCTCTACCCTGATTGCATTGGCCCACCGACTGGCGCGTGAGAAAATTCGCAAGTTCTCGGGCTTCGAGGTTGCTCTCGGTGCGACGCCCATTCTGCCCGACAAGGATTATATCGTGGAAGACCGCGGCATTACCGGAGATGCGCCCAAGGATTTCATACGCATACGCCCTTCGGGAACAGCCGGACAAGATGCACCGAGTGACACATGGCCCGCATACATCGCCAAGTTGGGGCACAAGTACTATCCCGGCGAATCCGTCACGGAGCACTTGCTTACGAGGATCGGACAGTTGCTGGGCCTGAACATGGCGGAGTCGTCTCTCGTGGAAGCGGATGAAAAAATCCGTTTTCTGAGCCGGTATTTCCTCAGCGATGAACAAATTCTGGTTCACGGGGCAGATATATTCGACAAACATCTGGCCAAACAAGAAAATCGCACAAACGCAATCGAGCTTTACGATGGAAACTGGGAAGAGGCTACATTCCAGTTTGCATGCGAAGCAATTCGATCAGTGTATCCCGGTCAGGCAAACGACATCCTGAGGGCATACGTCCGGATGCTCGCCTTCGACGCCATCGTCGGCAACAACGACCGGCACCATTACAATTGGGGCGTTGTGATTCATAAGAATGATCAGCATGAACCGTATTTTTCCCCGGTGTACGACAGTGCCCGGGCGCTTTTCTGGAATCATGCAGAAACAAAACTGCAAACCATTGAACAGGATACGAACCCGAAACGGCTGCCGGATTTCTTGAACCGGTATGTAAAAAAGTCACGACCGACAGTGCGCTGGGAGGGCGAAAACGACCTTGATCATTTTGCCCTGATTCGCAACATTCGCCAAGACTATCCCGATCTCGTTCCGGCGCTGGTGAATCTTTGCCCTCCTCAATTCGTACAATTGGTCCAGGATATTCTTGGCAACGAATTTCACCTGCTCATGAGCAACTTGCGCCGGGAAATGATTATTCGCTGTCTGACAGAGCGCCTGAATCTGGTATTCCCTGTCCTGCAAACCCGGGATGCCTCATGATGAAAATTCTGAAAACGGTATGGCCCCGTGCAAGCGGACGCCGGCACTTGCACAGGCAAGCCAGCTTCCTGTTGAAAGATCGAGATCTTGATATAGGGCATCTGTGGCTACACAATGGAACATGGCATTTCGAATACTCCGACGATTATCGCCGCCGAGCCGATGTTCGTCCGGTTGGAAGCTTCCCGCAGCTTGAGGAACACTACGAATCCAAGGCGCTTTGGCCGTTTTTCGTAGCGCGCATTCCAGGCATGGGGCAGCCCAGGGTTCAGCGATTGATCCGCGATGAGAACCTCCGGGAGGAAAACGAAATCCAACTCATGCTCCTAAAGCGTTTCGGCGAACGGGCGATCGTCAACCCGTATATACTGGTTCCGCAGGATTAGGCCTATTTCCCTGGTGCGGACAGCTTCCTCTGACACGAAAAGACCGCACTCCGAAATCACCGCACCCGATTTGGAAACGGGCTGCTGCGCCCTTCGGGAAAATCGTAGGCATGATTCATGAAGTCGATACCCGGCAGCACTTCGTTGCCTGCGTTGAAATCGAAAAAGGTTGCGTTCTCCCAGTGCGACCCCTTGCCCCAGGGCGTGGAACAGGACGTAGATATCCAGGCAGGCTCCCAGTACACCATGCCGATTCCACCGCCATCGAACACCGCCTGCGTCATATCTATAAGATACGCCTTCTGCCCTTCGGGCGTGGCAGGATAGCCGGGTTCCACGCCCTCCCCATCCATGATGTTGTTCGCAGAGTCGGCGCCGGCCAGCGTCCAGGGATAAGCCGCCTCGACCACCAGCAGATCGCGGGGCGCAAAGGAGGAAACGAGCGCTTCGATGCGGCCTGACAATTCCGCCAGCGGGACGGAGGACCATCGGCCGTAATAGGAAATACCCATCAGGTCGTAGTCCTCCACACCTGCCCGGGCGGCTTCGGCGAACCAGCTCATGGCGTGCTCGGGCTGCGCCACATGCAGCATGACGTCGATACGGGTTTCGCGCTCCTTCGCCACGTCGCGCACCGCCCGGATGCCGCCCTTCAGGAGTTTGCCCAACTGCGCCCAATCGTCGCGGCTGCCGTGGGGCAGGAGAAATCCGGGGTTGATTTCGTTGCCGATCTGCACCATTTCCGGGAGCAGGTCTTCTTCTGCGAGGCGGTCCAGCACGCGCCGGGTATAAGCATAGACCGAATCCCGCAGCCCGTCTACGGTCAATCCCTCCCAGGCGGCGGGCGGTACTTGCTTGCTCGGGTCGGCCCAGTGATCGGAATAATGGAAATCCAGCAGAATCTGCATGCCGGCGTCTTTGGCGCGGCGAATCGTGCGCTGCACGTCGGGAAACGCGCTGTACTGGTTCGGAGGCGTATGCCACAAACGAACGCGCATGAGATTGGCGCCCCGCTCGGCGAAAAGGACAAAGGGATCTACCAACTGCCCGTTTTCGCGGTACACTCCGCCGCAGTCTTCCATCTCGTTGATGTAGGAGAGATCGGCGCCCAGAAACACCGGGGCGGCGGCGGGATTCCCCTGGCCCTGCGCGTCCGGGGGCATCAGGGCGCAGACTGCAAGCAAAACGCACAGCGCCGGAAGCAACCAGGCTTTTCTGGCAAACGAGGGCATGGCGAAACACGCAGGAAGGCCCAAAAAATCGAAACGCGGATGATGTGGAGGCCGCCTTCCGGCAACTTGTCCGCACCACCCGCGCTCGAATCACATCTGTGAGATGTGCGCGTGCATCTATTTAAGCAAAATCATACGACGTGTCAAGACCTGGCCGGGAGTTTCGAGGCGGTAGAGGTACGTGCCGCTCGGCAGTCCGGAAGCATCGAACCGCACCTGATGGGTTGCCGCCTGTCGGACACCGTCCACGAGAAGCGCTACCTCCCTGCCCAGCAGATCATACACGGCAAGCCGCACCTCCGCCGCTTGCGGCAACGCATACCCGATCGTCGTTTCCGGGTTGAAGGGGTTCGGGTAATTTCCTGAAAGTTCCACGGAAACGGGCAGCTCTCCATGCTCCGCGGCTGTGGGGTCGGTCGGGACCGGGCCGGTGCGCCCTTCGGGAAAATCGTAGGCATGATTTATGAAATCAATCCCCGGCAGCACTTCGTTACGTCTGTTGAAATCGAAAAAGGTTGCGTTCTCCCAGTGCGAACCCCGGCCCCAGAGCGTTCTGCAGCGCGTGGAAACCCAGCCCGGCTCCCAGTACACCACGCCGCCCCCGCCGCCGTCGAAAACCGCCTGCGTCATATCCGTAAGGTACGCTTTCTGCCCTGCGGGCGTGGGGGGATAACCGGATTCCAGGGCATCCCGGCCCAGGATGTTGTTCGCGCCGTCCGCGCCGCTTAGTGTCCAGGGATAACCCGTCTCGACCACCAGCAGGTCACGGGGCGCAAAAGAAGATACGAGCGCCTCGATGCGGCGTGACAACCCCGCCAGCGGGACGGAGGACCATTGGCTGTAGTAGGAAATGCCCATCACGTCATAATCTTCCAGACCCGCCCGGGCGGCCTCGGTGAACCAGCTCATGGCGTGTTCGGGCTGCGCCACATGCAGCATGACGTCGATGCGGGTCTCGCGCTCGGCGGCTACGTCGCGTACCGCCCGGATGCCGGCCTCCAGCAGTCTGCGCAACTGCGTCCAGCGGTCACGGCTGCCATAGGGCAACAGAAAGCCGGAGTTGATTTCGTTGCCGATCTGCACCATTTCAGGGAGCAGGTCTTCGTCCGCGAGGCGGTCCAACTCGCGACGGGTGTAGGCATAGACCGAGTCCCGTATTCCGTCTATGGTCAACCCTTTCCAGGCGGCGGGGGGCACTTGTTTGCCGGGATCGGCCCAGTGGTCGGAATAGTGGAAATCCAGCAGCACCTGCATGCCGGCGTCTTTGGCGCGGCGAATCGTGCGCTGCACGTCGGGAAACGCGCTGTACCGGCTGGGGGGTGTGTGCCACAAACGAACGCGCGCGAGATTGGCGCCCCGCTTGGCAAAAAGGGCAAAGGGGTCCACCCGCTGCCCGTTTTCGCGGTAGACCCCGCCGCAATCTTCCATCTCGTTGATGTAGGAGAGATCGACCCCCAGAAACACCGGCTCGGCGGCACCCTGGAAGCGGCTATCCGGATTGCCGCGCAGGGAATCCGGGTCGTGCCTGTTCATTCCCTGCCGGGGGGTATTGTACCGGGCCGGTTGGTCCTGATTGGGGCGGTCCTTCACATCCGGGGACGCCAGCGCACTCGCCGCAAGCAAGACGCACAGTGCCGGAAACAACCGGGCTTTTCTGGCGAATGAGGGCATGGCGACCGGTGGATGGACGAAACGGGGGCAGTGGGCGGGCCTGGCG
>VXPQ01000021.1 GCA_009839485.1 Bacteroidetes bacterium SB0662_bin_6 | reverse complement strand
CTCTCACACCCCCCCCGCCCCCGTCCGGCCGCCCCCCCCGCCCCCCGGGGAGAGGTTTTCCCCGGAGGCGGTATGGTTTTCCGCCGGACGCGCACGACCGTCCTCCGGGCGGACGCGGTCTTCGGATGGACGGCTGAGATCCTGATTCGGGCGGGTCGGGCGGGTTCGCATGGAACCGTTGCCTGCAACGACCTCTGCATTCGCCTCTATGATGCGATAAATCAAATCTTCCTTGCGGCTCTGGGAATAGCCGCTCAGGCCGAGACTGCGAGCGATTTCCTTGAGTTCCGGCAGTTTTTTCTTTTGCAATTCGTGGATGTTCATCGTTGCCAGATAAGAGGTTGGGAACGGATCCCGTGGATCCGTACGAAGGATGAATGCCGGCCTAAACGATCGGAAAGGGGTTCCGCGTTATTCGTGCCGGCCTCACAATGGACGCTACAGCGTCTGAAAGGGGTACAAAAATAAACTCGGTGGGATGAATGATCTGCCGTGGTCCAGACAGAAAGATGGGCCGCTGGGACCAGGGAGCTTCGAGAGCGCACATACGATAACCTATAGCTATAACGTATGGCAATGACCTGCTCTCCGGGTAACAAGATAGGTTTTCCTGACGGGAAGTCAAATTATCATTCTGAAAAATTATGCAATGTGCCTCGGACAAGGTCATGGGGAAAGGTCTTCCGGACGCACTGCAATGCGGTGCGAACCGGTCGTCAGCAACGTATCCGCAGCAGATGCTTCGGCAAGGAAAGCCCGGATACCTTCCCGAATGGTGCAGGGCTCGCCGACCCGGACGCCTGCGTTCCGCAGCACCCCGGCCAGTTCTTCAGGAGTGCACATGCGGTCGGACACCGGTTTCACGGGCCGGACGTATGCACCGGCCTCCGCGAGCAGTTTCCCCATGGCCCCTGTATCTTTATCCCGCATGACGCCGAACAGCACGGTCAGGGCGCTTCCTGCCCGCCTGAAAGCCTTCAGGTGATGGAGGGTAGCAGCCAGCGCATCCGCATTATGCGCCGCATCCGTCACCACCAGAGGCTTTTCGCCCAGCACTTCCCAACGGCCATGCAGTCCGCTCAGGGTGCAGACCTCCCGCATGCCCGTATGCACGGCGCGTTTGTCGATATGCAATAATTCCGCCGCTCGCAGCGCGGTCATGGCATTCCGGATCTGATGTTTCCCGGCCAATCCCACATGCAGGTCCTGGAAGGTTCGGCTCGGCGTGGATACCGTAACCGTCGATTTCGTCAAGGCAATGGATTCCGACAGCATCTGCACCTCCCGTTCGATCCGGTGTACCGGGGCGCCGCGCGTTTCGGCAATCTCTTCGATCACTTCGACCGCAGGGGACCGGGCGCTCGTTACCACGGGGATGCCGGGTTTGACGATACCTGCCTTCTCCTGGGCAATATGTTCGAGGGTATGCCCCAGAAACCGGGTGTGATCGAGGCTGATCTCGGTGATGATCGAGAGCACCGGGCTGAGTACATTCGTGGCGTCGAGCCGCCCGCCCATCCCCGTCTCGACGACAGCCAGATCCGCGCCATGTTCCGCAAAGTACAACAGGCTGAGTGCGAAGGTCAGTTCGAAATAGCTCGGTTGCGTTTTTTCGACAAGAGATCGGGTGCGCCGCAGGGCGTCGGCCAGCCAGTTTTCCGGCGCAGCCTGTCCGTTGATCCGCATACGTTCCGTCACCTTCCACAGGTGCGGCGACGTATGAAGCCCGGTTCGCAGTCCCGCAGCGCGGCTCATTGCGGCAAGAAACGATGCGGTGGATCCCTTGCCGTTCGTACCGGCCACATGCACGATATCGAACGCATCCTGCGGGCGTCCAAGGGCGTCGAGAAGATGGTGCGTACGTTCGAGGCCCGGTTTCCATATTCCCTGCTCTGAAAATCGGGGAAGTTTTGCAAGCAGGGCGTCGATCTCGCGCATCATGGCGCAATCCCGCCGAAGTGGATGCTTCGTTCGTTTTCCGTTTCGTGTTTCATGCGAAACCGTAACGTTTCCGGGGGCAGCAGCGGCTCGATGCGCTCGGCCCACTCGATGATACATACGCCGTTTCCAAAGAAATACTCCTCGTACCCGATATCGAAGAATTCGTCCGGTTTTTCAATACGGTAGGCGTCGAAATGATAGACAGGCCAGGTGCCGCCTTCGTACTCGTGCAGGATGGAGAATGTGGGGCTGGTAATCTGTTCGGCGGCCAGCCCGAGCCCCTCGCACAACCCTTGCGCAAACACCGTCTTTCCCACTCCGAGATTTCCGTACAGGCCGACCACGTCCCCCGCCTGAAGTTGTTTTGCAACGGTGCGCCCAAGCCGGCGGGTTTCCGCTGCACCGGAAGTGTGTGCAGGGAAAAGATGTTTCATGCCTTGGGACGCAGGGTCACGACAGGCAGCACCATTTCTTCGAGCGAGGCGCCGCCGTGCTGCATCGTGTCCCGATACAGATTCTGATAGTGGTGGAAATTCGTGGGATACACGAAATAATAGTCCTCCTTGGCGATGATATAATTTGTATTCGCCTCGTTTTTCGGAAGGCCGTACGCCTCGGGGTTCTCTACCAGAATCGCATGTTTCCCGTTGCATTTCACGTTGCGGCCATACTTGTAGCGCAGCGCCGTGGAGGTATTCCGGTCGCCATGGACTTTGGTGGAACGCAGGCTCCGGATGGCTCCGTGATCGGTCGTCACCACGATAGTGCATTCCGTGCGGGCAAATTCGGCAAAGGCCTGGTACAGCCAGGAATGTTCGAACCAGGTGCGCGTCAGGGCCCGGTACGCCCGCTCGTCCGGGGCGATTTCCTTGAGCACATCCGAATCGGACCGGCTGTGCGCCAGAATATCCACGAAATTGATCACGATGGCGCTAAGGTCCTGCGACACGAATGCATCCGTCTGCCGGGCGAATTCGTGCCCCTCCCGCGACTTGACCAGTTTTTCGTAGCGTATCCTGGGATCGAGCGTATGCCGTTTCATCAGGTCCCGGAGAAACTGCTCCTCGTTGCGGTTCCGGCTATGTTCGTCGTCCTCTCCATTCTCCCACATGGTCCGGTAGCGTTTCGCAATGTCCGCGGGCAACAGGCCGCTGAAAATGGCGTTGCGGGAATACGGGGTCGCCGTGGGGAGGATCGAGTAGTAGAATTCCTTTTCTATATCGAACAGGTCGTACAACAGCGTTTCCAGTTCCAGCCACTGGTCATACCGCATACAATCTATGACCATAAAGATGACCGGCTTCCCGGATCCCATTTTTGGAAAGACGTATCTCGGAATCACTTCGTGCGAGAGCGTCGGGCGTTCTTCGCCCGGGCGCGCATGAATCCATGAGGGATACTCGTCTTCGATGAACCTGCCGAATGCCCGGTTCGCTTCCCGGTACTGATCCTCGAGAATTTTCCGGGCGCCTTCGTCGCCTTTCAGTTCGAGGTCGTAATGCACCAGTTGTCTGTATACGTCCACCCACTCCGCGTGCGTGAGAGGGTTCATGAGGGCCTGGGTGATCCGGTTGAACGACTGCAGATAATCGCGGGAGACCTTTTCCGTGCGAAGCCGGTTATGATCGAGAAGCCGCTTGATGGTGAGCAATATCTGGCTCGGGTTGACCGGCTTGGTCAGATAATCGCTGATCTGTCCGCCGAGCGCCTCTTCCATGAGGCGTTCCTCTTCGCTTTTCGTGACCATGACCACGGGTGTTTCCGGGGCCTTCTGCTTGAGTTCTTCGAGAATATCGATGCCTCCCATGCCCGGCATCTGTTCGTCCAGCAGGATCACATCGTAGCGTGTGTGGTCCGCCTGTCCGATGGCGTCGGCGCCGTTCGTCACACTGGTGACGTCATACCCCCTCGTTTCCAGAAAGAGAATATGCGGACGCAAGAGGTCTATTTCGTCGTCCGCCCAAAGGATTTTCGGTTTGCCGGGCATAGGGTTGGGGCGTGTGGGCGTTTTCTGCGATGCGCGGCGGGGGCGGCGCGCAGATTATCCTTTAGTATGTTCGCGTTGCGTTTTTTCTGTGCTTCGCAACCGGCCTTCATACATTCGGGAAGGCGCTTCGTGTTCCTCCGGAAAGGTAAGAGTATCCGCACGGATACTCTAATTAAGTCCACAAAGCTCAGAGGCTGAGAGAAGTGCGCTGGCAAGGAATGACGAAGCAATGTGGCAGGCCCCCACATAATGAGGAATGACGCGGCCAGCGTGCTTCTCTCAGCCTCCCGAAGGGCGCTTCACGCACGAAAGTGAAGCGCTGAGCGAAGTGGTTTTGATCAGAGTATCCGTAACATTGTCGTACCTTATGCCCGGCACTACGTATTCCTGGCGCACATACGCTCTCGCTCTACCCGACCATGGCGCACCATGCCCTTGCGGGGAAGCCGGTTCCCTCTGACCTCCTCGTCAACATTCCCCGGCTGATCGCCGCCTATTTTTCGGTCAGGCCGGATCCCCGGGATCCGGGGCAGCGCGTGGCGTTCGGCACGTCGGGGCATCGGGGTACTTCGCCCGGAGGTTCGTTCAACGACGACCACATTGCCGCGATATGCCAGGCCACCGCCGAGGTGCGCGCCGCAAACGGGATCGATGGCCCGCTCCTGATCGGTATGGATACCCATGCCTTGTCGGAAGCGGCCTTTACGACGGCCCTCGAAGTGTTTGCGGGCAACGAGGTGATTGTGCATGTGGAAAAGGGACAGGGCTACACGCCTACCCCTGTGCTGTCGCACGCTATTCTCCGGTATAACGCACAACGTACAGGCGGGCTGGCGGACGGCGTCATCATCACCCCGTCCCATAATCCTCCGGAGGACGGGGGGTTCAAGTATAATCCGCCTACAGGGGGGCCTGCCGATGCGGCAACGACCGGGCAGATCCAGGATCGGGCGAACGAACTCCTCGAAACCGGTTTGCAGGGGATCCGGCGCACGACGATCATGCAGGCCCGCAAGGCGGATACGACCCGGGAAGTGGATTTTATGACGCCGTATGTAGAGGACCTCGCCCAGGTGCTGGACATGGAAGCTGTTGCGTCCTCCGGTCTGAAGATCGGCGCCGATCCCATGGGCGGGGCGGGGGTAGCGTACTGGGAGCCTGTGGCAGACCGGTACGGACTCGACATCAAGGTGGTCAACCCCGTCCTGGATCCGACCTTTTCGTTCATGACGCTCGACAGGGACGGGAAAATCCGCATGGATTGTTCCTCGCCGTACGCCATGGCAAGCCTCGTCGGGCTGAAAGACCGGTTCGATATCGCGTTCGGCAACGATCCCGATTTTGACCGGCATGGCGTCGTGACGAAGACAAGCGGATTGATGCGTCCCAATCATTACCTGTCCGTCGCGATCGGATACCTGTTCCAGCATCGCCCGCGCTGGCCCGGGGCCGCAGCGATCGGCAAGACCCTCGTATCCAGTTCCATGATTGATCGGGTGGCTGACGGCCTGGGACGGCGCCTTGCGGAAGTCCCGGTGGGGTTCAAGTGGTTCGTGGACGGGCTGGTCGATGGGTCCTACGGTTTTGGCGGAGAGGAGAGCGCCGGGGCATCGTTCCTGCGCAAGGACGGCTCGGTATGGACGACCGACAAGGATGGTATCATTCTCAATCTGCTTGCCGCGGAGATAACCGCTGTGACGGGCAAAGACCCCGCTGAACACTATGCGCTTCTGGAGGACCGTTTCGGATCTCCCGTATACGAACGCATGGATGCGCCCGCCACCCGCTCGCAGAAGGCAGTGCTTGCAAGCCTTGCTCCCGAGCAGGTGACCGCCGCCGGGCTTGCCGGCGAGCCGATTGCCGCGAAGCTCACGCAGGCGCCGGGCAACGATGCTCCGATCGGGGGTCTCAAGGTGGTTACGGAGAACGGGTGGTTTGCCGCAAGACCCTCCGGTACGGAAGAGTTGTACAAGATTTATGCGGAGAGTTTTCTCGGGGAAGAACATCTCCGGCAAATCCAGGAGGAGGCGCAGGCTATGGTCCGGCGCGTGTTTGAGGATGCGGGCGTGTAGGAGAGGAGCGTATCCATTTTCACATGTAATCTGTTTCTTCCATGTCGAACCGAAGCATAGGGCTTTCCCCCGAACTCCATGAATACCTGGTCCGTCACGCCGTTCGCGAGAGCGACGTGTTGCGGCGATTGCGGGAAGAGACCGCGTCCATGGAGGAAGCCCAGATGCAGATTGCGCCGGAACAGGGGGCGTTCATGGCGATGCTCGTGCGCATGACCGGCGCCCGCCGCGCCCTCGAAGTCGGCGTGTTCACCGGATACAGTTCCATTGTGGTCGCCCAGGCGCTTCCGGACGACGGCCTCCTGACGGCGTGTGACGTGAGTGAGGAATATGCGCGCGTAGCCCGCCGCAACTGGCGTGAAGCGGGCGTGGAGGACAAAATCGAATTCCGTCCGGGAGATGCGGCGGATACGTTGCGGGCATTACTTGACGAAGCGCGCGCAGGCACGTACGATTTTGCATTCATTGACGCCGACAAGGAATCGTACGGCATCTACTACGAGCTGGTCCTGCAGCTTCTGCGCCCGGGAGGCGTTGCGGCCCTGGACAACGTGTTGCGCGATGGCCGCGTCCTCGATCCTGCCGAAGACGACGCCAGCACCCGCGCCATTGCGGCGCTTAACACCGCCATTGCACACGACGACCGCGTGGACTGCTGCATGCTGCCCATTGCAGACGGCGTCACGCTGGTCCGGAAGCGATAAGCGTGTATGTGCAGGGGACTTCGGGATCCTACTGATATCCTGCCGCAATCTCTGCAAGGCGTTCCTGTATATCCGATTCGGATACCCACTGCCCGCGCGCCATTACCCCGGCCCGGTCGAACACACGCATTATGTCCTCAAGAGGGTTGCTGTTGAGCAGGATGAGATCCGCCCGGCTTCCCGCCGTAATCGTTCCGAACGTATCCTCTTCGTGCAGGTAGTCCCCGACCGCCCGGGTTCCGGAAACAAGGATTTCGTACGGCGACATGCCTGCGTCCACCATGAAGGGCAGTTCACGCAGGTGCGAAAAACCCGGTACGCTGAACACCTGCGGGGAATCCGTGCCCATGAGAATGCGTGCGCCGGCCTCGTTGAGCGCTCTCAGCAGGTCGATGCGCTGGGCTGCAATCAGGTCCTGGCGTTCCTGGCTGAACCCGCTTCCTGCCCGGCGCCGGTCCTGGGACCGGCCCCACGAAGCCACCATATCCGGCGGCATATATTGCAGTTCTTCATAATCCGCCATATCTGCTGTGGACGGTACGCCAAGGATGGTTTCCCAGAGCGCCATGGTCGGAATGACCCATACCCCGTATTCCTTCGTCATGGCGATGGCGGTTTCGAGGCGTTCCGGATCAATGGTGTCTCCTTCGCCTCTCAGATATTCTATGTAGCCGTCCAGGTGGTCGATTGTTTGCTGCCCCATTTCGATGGTGTGGATCAGTCCCGCCTCGGCGGTGACATGTCCGATAAAGGGAATGCCTTCTTCGTTCGCGGCCATGGCCATGGCGTCGAATTCCTCAAGGGTCATCCCCGGAAGCACCTTCAGATAATCCCATCCTTCGGTCACTTGCTCCCGTACGCGCCGGTCCGCTTGTTCCGGCGAAGAAACAGTCCCGCCGTTGAAGGCCGGGCCTGCAAGATACAGCGCCGGGCCAAGGAGGCTTCCGTCCGCCGTGGCGTCCTTCAGCGCCAGTTGGCCCGGTTCTCCAAGGAGGCCGCGTACGGTCGTGACCCCGTTGGCGATGTACAGAAACATAAGGGACGCAATGTATTCGTCGCCATCGTTCGGGGAGGGGACGTGCCCGTGCATTTCAGCCAGACCGGGAATCAGGTATTTTCCTGTTCCGTCGATTCGCTCTGCCGTTTCCGGGACCTCTACTTCCTCAGCAGGGCCGGCTGCCGTGATCCGGTCGCCTTCCACGAGCACGGTCCAGTCGGTTCGTACTTCTTCGTCCGTCATGGGCAGGGCATTGACATGCTCGAACGCGATCTGGGCCTGGGCGAGGCAGGGGGTGAGTATGCATACAACGAACATGCATACCATCGCAAGGTATGACGTAACTTGACGCATCGTATCGACCTCCATGGGTAGATTGAGACAGAGGTGTCGTGAAGGAGATAGTATACGAACCCTCGAATGAATCATCTTGCAAAATCACTATATACATATTTTGCATAAAGATGGCCTGATCTATGCATATATTGCATAGATCACCAGGACACACGACGTTCAGGGCGTTTCGTCCTGTATGAGAAGCATCTGTCAGCAACCATGTACGCCTACATCGCCGGTCAACTTGTCGAGAAGCAGCCCACGCGCGCCGTGGTCGACGTGCAGGGCGTGGGGTACGAACTGCTTGTCACCACCTCGACCTTCGAGCGCCTGCCGGAGGTCCACAAGCCGGTGCGTCTTTTTACCCACTTTCATGTGCGGGAGGATGCGGCGCTACTGTACGGATTTTTTTCCGAACGGGAAAAACAGGTGTTCGAGGTGATGCTGAACGTCTCGGGCATCGGGCCGAAACTGGCGCTGGCCGCTCTTTCGGTAATGCGCCCGGACGATCTCCGGACCTATGTAATGCATGGGGACGAGGCAATACTGACGAGGATTCCGGGGGTCGGACGCAAAATGGCCCAGCGTATGATCGTGGAACTGCAGGACCGTTTTGCGGCGATGGAATGGCCGGAGCCGGGCGTCGCGTCGGACGGGGAAAGCGTATCCGGCCCGGATCGATCTGCGCGTATCGATGCACTGGCCGCCCTCGAATCGCTCGGGTACACGCGGGCCGCCGCCGAGAAGGCCCTCCGGAAAATTCTCCAGCGCCATCCTGAAACCGGGACCGTCGAGGACATGGTGCGGCTCGTGCTGAGGGAGCATTAGCGCGTTTCTGTGAGGTACATATTTAACCACGAAAAACGCAAGTATGACACCGAAAACTGCCGGCAGTAGACATGCCCACATTCAAGATTAAAAATGCGGAACTTGCCGAGGCTGTATCGCAGAAACAGCATGCTTTTCCTAAGTACACATCCCAGATTATAAACCTGGCCAACCAGAATGCCCAAGGGACACGCCCGCGGATTGTTGGCCAGATGACCGAATTGTTTCAGGAATTTGGCGGGAAAAGCTATGAGGAATGGGAAGCCTGGTACAGAACGCAAAAGCCCGAAGCGCTGGATAATGCGACGGATCGAATCTACGAGATGGTAGAGAAGTTGCGGGCAGCTATGCAGGAGATCGACAAAAGCATGGTGCGTGAATGGGTCGAGGATCTTGTGTTGGTAAAAACCTTTATCGGTCTGTGCTTTCAGGAAGCTATTTTGGCAAGAATTGCAGAACGCAAGGGGGTCGATTACCGGATGGCAACACCCGATGAGGAATCGCAAGGGATCGATGGTTTCATAGGCACGATGGCGGTTTCCGTTAAACCGTCAACCTATGCGGTCAAGGATATGCTGCCTGAAGAGATACAGGGCGAATTGATACTTTATGAAAAGAAAAAGAGTGGAATTACTGTCTCGTTCGATTTTTGACTCATCTAAAGTTGTAACTGAACCTGGGTGTTTTGCTTTCTTATAGGCGGCTTTTTCGCTGCGTTCGCTAACCAGGATGCCGCGCCAGACCGGGCCTCTTCTCCATATTGCGCCCAGACCGTCACACCCTCTTTTTCAGGGACGATCCCTATACCTGTGATGTCATCCAGTAACAGGTGCTGTTCTTGTGCGGTCATCACCGGAAAACCGTAATGGCGGTTCGCGTATTTCAGCGGGCCGTGCTCTGCCGTGCGCGTACGAACCCAGTTTTGATGCCGGACCAACCGGCGTTGATTGTATTCGCCGGCGATGCGCGGCGCAGCCTCCATGAAAGTCCGCGCGACAGGCAGTAATGTATCGTCGATCTCAATGCCCAGCGAATTTCTTCCTGAAGCCAGCGCCGCAACCAATGTGGTCCCGGTGCCTGCAAATGGATCCAGCACCGTATCCCCCTTGATGGAAAACATACAAATGAGCCGGTAGGCCAACTCGAACGGGAATGCGCCGCTGCGCTCCCGAGCCGCGGTGTTGACGAGACGTTGGTCGATCCCCTTTATGTCAAACCACATATCGGAAAACCAGACATTACGCTCTTCCCAAAAGAAGGCGCTTTCCCGACGGCGATCTTTCTCTGCCTCTTTATCAAACCTTCTGCGCCTTCCCTTTCGAAGGACGAGAATGTATTCGTGTTCGTAGGTCACGTACGCCCCTACGGGTAACATCCCGGACCCCATGAACTTGTTTGGGGCGTTTGTTTGCTTGCGCCAGAGTATGTCGGGCAGTGCTGCAAATCCGTGTCCAAGGAAAAAGCCAAGTATTCGGGAGTGATTGGAGTACAGCTGAAAATCGCCGTCCAGAGTTCGGGTCGCATCGCCAATATTGATGCAGGCAAGACCGCCCGGTTTCAGGACCCGGCTGCATTCCTCCCAGGCCGTATCAAGGAGTTGATGCATGAGGTCGAAAGCGGCCCGACCCTCTCCGCGGGCTAACCGATCACCGATACGGCCATCCTGCGAAACGAATACATCGTCCCACATGGCGACCATCGGATAGGGCGGCGAGGTTACGATCAGGTCAACCGATGCATCCGGAACTTTGTCCATAGACTGAGCGGAACCGCATAGCAGCCTCGAAGTCATTTCCATGCTATCCTCCCCTTGAAATGCAGCGAACACATTCTGCCCACATGATAACCCCTTACTGTACTGTAAGGAATGTACCGAAGCAAGCGTTCCTCAGCACAGGTATTTTCAACGCATTTCCGTGAAAATGAACCCCATGGCAGGGAATGACGTAGTTTGACGCTTCCGACGAACCGCATAGCCTGCCATGGATGTCGAAAACCTGAAAAACATCGGCCCGAAGAGCGCCGCATGGCTGCACGATATAGGCATCCATACGCACGCCGATCTTGAAGCCATGGGCGCGGTCATGGCCTGGAAAATACTCAAGCACCAAAGACCGGGGCAGGTCACGATCCTGCTGCTTTACGCGCTGGATGGCGCGCTTTCCGGGAAACACTGGAACGCGCTCGGCCCGGAGCGCAAGGCTACCCTCAAACGCGAGGCGGATATCCGGTTGGATGTAGCACCTTCTAAATCCTGAAAAATCAGCCTGTACGATGCCCACAGACTATGATCTCATTGTCATTGGAGGCGGCGCAGCCGGCCTCACTGCTTCGGGGGTAGGCGCCAGTTTCGGCGCCCGCACCCTCATGGTGGAGCAGGCCCGACTCGGCGGCGACTGCACCTGGTACGGTTGCGTACCCAGCAAAGCGCTTCTGAGCGCGGCGCATGCGGCGCACAGCGCGCGAAGATGCGGGGAGTTCGGCGTTCGGACGGGCGAGGTGTCGGTGGATTTTTCGGAGGTCATTGCGGGGGTCCACGCGTTGCGTGATCACATTTACGAAGAGGCGGACGCTCCGGAGATTTACGAAAACATGGGGATCGATGTGAAACAGGGAACCGCCCGGTTCACAAACCCCGGGACCATCGAGATCGCTTCGGATGGAGCAACGGAACGGTTCTCCGCGCGCCGGTTCATCATCGCTACGGGAGGCCGGGCCTTTATTCCTCCGATCGAAGGCCTTCGGGAGGCGCCCTTTCTCACAAACGAAACCATCTTTGAACTGACCGAACAGCCCCGGCATCTTATCGTGCTCGGAGCCGGCCCCATCGGCACCGAGATGGCGCAGGCATTCCGGCGCCTTGGCTCCGACGTCACCGTGATTGACCGGGAACCCCGCATTCTCTTTCGGGATGACGAGGAACTCGCGGGCATGCTGCAGGCCCGCCTCGAAGAAGAGGGCATCCGGTACGTGCTGAGCGCGAACGTATCCTCCGTGCAGGAGCGAGGAGACGGCATAGCCGTGCGGATCGATGGCGGTGGAACCTCGGGCGATAATCCCGAAAACCTTGTTCTCCATGGTGATGCGCTTCTTGTGGCCGCCGGACGGAAACCCAATGTCGCAGCGCTCAACCTCGAGGCCGCAGGCGTGGCGTATGACGCCCGAGGTATCAAGGTGGACGACCGGTGCAGGACCTCCCGCTCCGGGATCTACGCCGTCGGGGACGTGACCGGCCGATTCGCCTTTACGCACATGAGCGAGCATATGGCCAAGGTGGCGACGATGAACGCCCTGCTGAAAGCGCCTGCAAAAATCGACGCCGCGCACCTCCCCTGGACCACCTATGCCGACCCCGAACTAGCGCATGTGGGCGCCACGGAAGATGCGCTCCGCGCGGCAGGCAAAAAATACGAGACGCTCCGGTTCCCTTATGACAAGATCGACCGCGCCATCACCGAGCGGGAGGATTACGGCATGATCAAGGTACACGCCCGCCCGCGCGACGGGAAAATACTGGGAGCGTCCATCCTGGGCGCCCGGGGCGGCGACCTGATCTGCGAGTTAGCCCTTGCCATGCGGCGGGGCATCTCCCTGAGGCATATCTCGGACGCCATCCACCCCTACCCTTCCTATGGACTGGGTGTGCGGCGGGCGGCGGACCAGTGGTACATCAAGCGGTACTCGCCGGCGCTCATCCGCGTGTTGAAACGCCTGTTCGGCTATCGGGGCCGGGTGCTCGAGTACGGGCCGGACCAGATCGTCTAGGGCCTACCGGTATTCCCTGCGATCCAGCCAGCGGCTCCCTGCCGTGCCGGATCGTTCGCTCCCCTGGCTGTTTTCATTATTCCCGGGACGGCCTGCCGCTCCGGAAGCAGCGGATCGTCCGATGTGGTGCAGCGCCGCCGCCAGCACTGCCGCTTCGATAAGGTCATCCTTATCCGATGCAGGGAGTCCGTCGGAGAAATGACGCGCTACAAAGTGCGTGTCGAACCGCCCGGACACGTAGGCGTCATGCTCCATGACATACCGGCAAAACGGGATAGTGGTGCGAACTCCGGTCACTTCATATTCATCCAGCGCCCGCACCATGCGCCGGATGGCTTCCGGACGGGTTCTGCCCCATGTGGTGAGCTTGGAAATCATCGGATCGTAGTGGATTTCCACGCGGTCGCCCGACTCCACGCCCGCGTCCACCCGCACACCAGACCCGGAAGGCGGCGCATGGCGCACCAGTGCGCCCGGATCGGGAAGAAATTCGTTTTCCGGGTCTTCCGCATACACCCGGCATTCGATGGCGTGCCCGTGCATGTGCAGGTCGTCCTGTTTCACACGAAGAGATTCTCCCTCTGCGATGCGGATCTGTTCGGCTACGAGATCAATGCCCGTGATCCATTCCGTCACCGGATGCTCGACCTGGAGACGAGTGTTCATCTCCATGAAATAAAAGTTCAGGTCCGCATCCACCAGAAACTCGACCGTTCCCGCATTCACATATCCGCAGGCGCGCGCCGCATCGACAGCCGCCTGCCCCATGCGTACGCGCACCTCCGGGGTCATTACGGGAGAAGGCGCTTCCTCGACCACCTTCTGATGACGCCGCTGGATCGAACATTCCCGTTCGAACAGATGCACCGTATGGCCCTGTGCATCCGCCAGCACCTGAAACTCGATATGGCGGGGCTCCTCAATGTATTTCTCGATGAAAATGCGCCCGTCGCCGAACGCAGCCCGGGCTTCGCTCTGCGCGGCGGCTACGGCCCGCTGGAGATCGTCTTCAGAATGGACGACGCGCATTCCCTTGCCGCCCCCGCCCGCAGCAGCCTTGACCAGTATGGGGAAACCGATTTCTGCGGCAATCGCCGTCACCTTATCAGAGGGCGAGTCCTCCGCGATGGCCGGGGAACCGGGCGCCACGGGCACGCCTGCCTGCTGCATCAGGGCCCGCGCCTTCGTCTTGTCCCCCATATTGCGAATGGCTTCCGGAGGCGGCCCGATAAACGTGACCCCCGCTTCCGCGCACGTTTCGGCGAAAGCGGCATTCTCCGAAAGGAATCCGTATCCGGGATGAATGGCGTCGGCGCCACACTGAAGGGCCGCATCAACAATTTTCGAGGCGTCAAGATAGGACTGTGCGGCAGGAGCAGGCCCGATCAAGAAAGCTTCGTCGGCAAAGCGGACGTGGAAGGCGCTGCGATCCGCCTCGCTGAAAACGGCCACGGTCGATACGCCCAGTTCCCGGCACGTTCGAAAGACGCGCACGGCGATCTCGCCCCGGTTGGCGACCAGAATTTTGCGGATCGGTTTGCGGCTCATATCCCGTTTTCCTCCCTGCGGCGTGCGGTCACGCTGTTCTTGATGTCCGTCAGATACTGCCAGGCGGCAGCGCGGTCCTCCGGCAACTCCCCGGAAAAAACGACCTCCTTGACCGCGCCGATGGCCGCGTTTTCCGGTCCTTCGAGTTGCGCGATAAACTCCTCGAAGAGGGCGCCGCGCCGCAGCGCGTCGTCCTTGATTTCCATCATGAGCTGGAACGCGGCGTCGTGTTCGTTGGGGATGTCTCCCTCCAGAATCGCCTCCCGGATCGTTTCCTTGATGATGCCGACCACCACAGATTCTCCGATGCCCAGGGTCTGCATGATCTCGCGTCCGTCCACGGGGGGGCGAAAATTACGAAGGCGATCCTTTTCCTCGACCTTCCGCATTTTATCCTCGACGTGATCGAATGCGGCGAGATAGCGGCGTACACGTTTGGGATTCTTGGACGTGATGTCCGCCCGAACCAGCGTCATCAGATCGTCGATATCGTCTCCTGCTTCGAAAAGGAGCCGCCGGACGGCGGAATCGGTGACCTCCTCGTCCACAAGGGATACGGGCCGGTGGTGCAGCCGGATGAGTTTCTGCACGTATTTTACCGGATCGCCGGAGGGAAGCCGAAGCTTTTTGAAGATGCCGGGAATCATTCTCGCACCGACCTCTTCATGCCCGTGAAAGGTCCATCCGGCGGTGGACGAAAATCGTTTGGTGCGCGGCTTTCCGATGTCGTGCAGAAGCGCTGCCCAGCGCAGATAGCACGTCTCCTCGCCGCTCCGGTTCGCCGTCATCGCCGAGAGGTTATCGAGGACTTGCAGCGTATGGAAGAAATTGTCTTTGTGGCGATGGCCGTCCACGGTCTCGACGCCCTGCAGCGCAGTGAGCTCCGGCAGAATGTGTTTCAGCAGCCCGGCATTTAAAAGAATCCGGAACCCCACCGAGGGACATGCGGCGCAGATGATCTTCTGCAGTTCGTCCGTAATGCGCTCCCCGCTCACGATGGCGATACGCCCGGCCTGCCGTTTCATGGCATGCAGCGCCTCCGCCTCGATCCGGAACTGCAGTCGGGTTGCAAATCGTGCGGCCCGGATCATCCGGAGCGGATCGTCTTCGAACGTAGCACCGGGATCGAGAGGGGTTTTCAGCACTTCCTCGGACAAGTCCCCCAGCCCTTTGAACGGATCCTTCAGCACTCCGAAACGATCCGGGTTCATGGCGGCCGCCATCGCGTTTATCGTGAAGTCGCGCCGCCGCAGATCATCCAGCAGCGAGCCGTCTTCGACCACAGGCTTTCTCGATTCGCGGCGGTAGCTCTCTTTCCGTGCCGCCACGAATTCCAGGGAAAGCGTCTTTCGGTCCCCGGATTTTCCATGGATCCCCGGATGGGGTACGCGGATGGCGGCGGTTCCATACGTCTTGTACACATGCACGGTGCGTCCGCCGAGTTCTTTGGCAAGCGCTTTGGCGAGGCGGATGCCGCTGCCGGGTCCAACCGATACGAAATCCAGTTCCGGGACGGACCTGTCCAGAAGAATGTCCCGTACGGCTCCTCCCACCAGCCATACGTCGATGCCCTCTCTGTCGGCAACCTGTCCGACCCTGTGCAACAAAGATGCAAAGGGACCGGCACGCAACGTGTCGGCCAGGCCGGATGCTATGTTCTTTCGGGGGGTCAGAGGAGTATTCGTACTAAACCGGTGATCAAAAGCCCAGCACGCTGTAGGCGCCGTCCAGGATCAGGCGCACGGAGACGTACAATCCCAACAACGGGCATATCACCCAGAAGGCGTTCGTGGCGCCTACATAGATGTAAAACTCGCCCCTGGTGATGTGGGCCCGGCTTCCGGCCACAAAGAAACTGACCCAGTAGAGCGACGATACGTACGTCCACTGCCAGAACAGCATGGCGCCAATAATGCCGGCAACGACAGCCGGCAGGAAACCGGCCGTATAGGTTGCGTAAAGGATCAGTGTCGGAACCGGCGTAAAGAAACCGTTGCCGATATCGACGTTGAAACCGAACGTGCGTCGATCCGAATAGGCTGGGTCGATCATCGAGTACACTGCCCAGACATCCGCCCACACCGTCGGGGACAATGTCCGTGTCAACGGCACGCGGGTGGATAGAAACTCAGGAGCCGGTATTCGGCCGATTTCACGTTGTCGTCCGCGCCAGTACCCGGTACGCTTCTCGATATAGTCCCGTCGGAGGAAGAGACACATCTCCCAATAGCAAATCAGCAGATTGGTGGAGAAAAAGAGACTGAAGAGCCCATGGATGGCGTTGAGATTCCCGTGGAGGTAGTAACGGCCGCCCATGCCGAGAAGCGTTAGAAGGGCGATCACCAGGACCGCAAACAGCCAGGCCGGTATGCCCGAACTGCTTTTGCGTGCGCTTTGGTCCGGAACGGGTCGATCGGGTTTGTACTCGCCCATGGCTGAAGGTTGGCGTGTTGACGATTAATCGGTCATGCCGGATCGTCCCGCTCCTGTTTACCTCCCTGCATTTTGCCCCGGCGCTTCTACCGGTCAATCGGCCGGATTGACATCGTTCGGACGTACGTCCCAGGTCAGCATGGACTCGATATCCGCGTAGTCTTCTTCGTCGCTCGCGTCCACGAAGAGGTAGTCTCCCATTTTGTCGCGCTTTGACGCCGGGACGCGTGACCATCTGGTGCCTTCGCGATCCGAGAAGGTATCCGGATAAGGATTGCGCACCCTGTAGGACGGGTGGTAGGAACGATAGGTTTTTTCCGCTTCGTAGAGCGCAGCCCGACGTGCGCCGGCCTCCGTACGGCTCTCGCCCGTGACGCGAAACGGCGAGACGGTGATGACGGCTCGAAAGTAGTCGTCTTCTATTTCAGAGTACTCCGGGCGCATGACCTCGAATTCCTCAGGATGAGGATAGGCGCTGCGCTCGACGCTTTCCTGCAACATTATACCTGCCGTTGATTTTATATAACGAGTAATGCTCTGTGGATCTCCACGTTGTCCGCCGCGATGGCAGGGGCGCATCGCGCCCGCAGTAAAACGACTGATCGCGCCTTTGGATTCATTCTTTCATCCCGGGTGCGGAATGGGGCCGGAGCCTGTTTTCTTTATGGAATGTATAACCGTTATTGCAAATATAACCTTGTACGGTGCGTTCCCGGCTCGTTAAAAAAATGGTGGATAACCTGTGTGCAGGATGTGAGCAAGAGAATATTTATGCAATAACGGAATTAAGATCGCGTGGCGTCCGGGATTCGGTGCGGTGCTTCTCTGGTTTGCACCTCTGTGGATAACGGTGTGGATTACGGGGAATTGTGAAATCCGTCCTGTCGATAAAAAAACCTTGGATTTGTACTTGCATAACGGTTTTATAACTTCGTTATTATACACTCCGGCTTTAGCCTCTGTACGGTTAGGCCGGAAGGGCAAACGGTAGTCCGTTATTTTCAATTTGTTCGCCCGTTTTTCCCAATCGGTCAGGAATAGCGGCATATAACGTCAAGGAAGGAGCAGCGATTATGAGCATATTCCCCCAGGACAAATTTATCTCTGATACTCCCGACAAAGAAGTCTCGTCCGGTCTGTTCTCCGGATTGAGAGCTGATGACGCGAAATCCGTGGAGGGGTCCCGCGAGACGGACGCCGCGGCGTTCACGCACGAGCAGTTTGCCGGGGGATTGCATATCGAACGGGTTTTTTCCGAGGAAGGGCGCTCGCCTTTCGACACCCTTGCATGGGATCGGCGCGATGCGGCTATCAGAAATCAGCAGGGCGAAGCGGTCTTCGAGCAGAAAGAGGTGGCTTTTCCGGAATCCTGGAGCCCTCTGGCGACGAACGTGGTGGCCAGCAAATATTTTTATGGGGATGTAGAGCAATCGGGAACGGATCCTTCGAAGGGGGGGCGCGAGAACTCACTCCGGCAGCTCATTCATCGCGTCACGCGCACGATTGCCGACTGGGGAACGGAGCAGCATTATTTCGCCACCAAGGAAGACGGCGAACGCTTCTACGATGAACTTACCTGGCTTTGCCTGCATCAATACGGCGCATTCAATAGTCCGGTATGGTTCAATGTCGGCCTGTATCAGCAGTACGGGATCCGCGATTCGGGCGGTAAGAAGATATCCGGATGGAATGAAAGCAAGGGCCGGGCGGTCCCCGTGGATCCCTACCAGCGCCCGCAGGCTTCCGCCTGCTTCATCATATCGGTGGAAGATTCCATCGACGATATCTGGCAGTTGATGGGAGAAAGCGCCCGGCTTTTCAAATTCGGTTCGGGGGTAGGCGCGGACTGGTCGAAGCTGCGTTCCTCCAGAGAAAAACTTTCCGGCGGCGGGCAGCCGTCCGGGCCTGTCAGCTTCATGCGCGTACAGGATGCTACCGGCGGAACCATCAAGTCCGGAGGCAAAACGCGCCGTGCAGCTATCATGCAGACGCTGAAGTCCTGGCATCCGGATATTCTCGAATTCGTTGCGGCGAAGCAGGAAGAAGAACGGAAGGCCTGGGCGCTGATCGAAGAAGGCTACGACGGTTCATTCAATGGCCCGGCGTACGGCAGCGTGGCCTTCCAGAACGTCAATCAGTCCGTGCGCGTGGACGATGACCTCATGCATTCCGTGCAGTCCGGAAGTCCGTACAACCTTCGGGGCGTGCTCGACGATGAAGTGATCGATACCATTTCCGGAAAAGATGTGCTCCGCAAAATATCCGAGGGCACCCATGTGTGCGGCGATCCGGGCGTGCAATACGAGGATACGATCCAGCGGTGGCATACCTGCAAGGATTCGGGGCCGATCAATTCGAGCAATCCCTGCTCGGAATACATGTTCCTCGATGATTCAGCCTGCAATCTGGCCAGCCTGAATCTTCGCAAGTTTCAACGGGAAGACGGTTCGTTCGATGTCGAGCGCTACCGTGCGGCCACGCGCATATTTATCACGGCGCAGGAGATTCTGGTAGACAACGCCGGGTATCCATCGCGTGCAATCGCCGAGAATTCCCATGCCTACCGTCCTCTCGGGCTCGGCTTTGCCAACCTCGGCGCCTTGCTGATGGCGATGGGGCTTCCCTATGACAGCGACGAAGGCCGCGCGGTAGCCGGAGCGCTGATGGCGATCGAGCATGGCGAAGCGTATGCCCGCAGCGCCGAGATTGCCGCCAACCCCCAAATCGGACCGTTTGCGGGGTTTGCCCCAAACCGTTCGTCCATGCTCGAGGTGATGCGCATGCACGCCGCGGCGGTCGATGAAATCCATACCAGTTGCCCGGACTATCTCCTTGAGGCCGCCCGCGAAACGTGGACGTACTGTATAGCTGCCGGCGAGCAGTTCGGGTACCGGAATGCGCAAGCCACGGTACTGGCGCCGACCGGCACGATCGGGTTCATGATGGATTGCGACACGACGGGCGTCGAACCGGATATCGCGCTGGTCAAATACAAACTGCTGGCCGGTCAGGGCGACGGGATGATGAAGATCGTAAATCGCAGCGTGCCCGAAGCGCTCGCCCGCCTCGGTTACCCGTCTCCGGACATTGATGCGATCATTCGGTATATCGACGAGAACGATACCATTGAAGGCGCCCCGGCGCTGCGCGAAGAACATCTTCCCGTGTTCGACTGTGCTTTCAAACCGTTCAAGGGAGAGCGTTCCATTCATCACATGGGCCACATCCGGATGATGGCGGCCGTGCAGCCTTTTATCTCCGGCGCCATTTCCAAGACGGTCAATATGCCCGAAAGCGCAACGGTTGAGGAAATCGCCGACGCCTATGTACAGGGCTGGGAACTGGGCCTGAAAGCACTTGCGATTTACCGCGAAAACTCCAAGCGGAGCCAGCCGCTCTCCACCTCCAGGGGCGGCAATACCAGAAAAAGCCAGGGATGGGATGAGGAATCCTCCGGCGACGGGATGGCGACGTCCGAACCGGAAATCACCGAAAAGATCGTGTATCAGCCGATCCGCAAGCGGCTTCCCGACGAACGTCCTTCCATGACGCACAAATTCTCCATCGCCGGACACGAGGGCTACCTGCATATCGGGCTGTATCCCGACTCGCGCATGCCCGGGGAAATCTTCATCACGATGGCGAAGGAGGGCTCTACGATTTCCGGGCTGATGGATGCGTTTGCGACCTCGATATCCATCGCGTTGCAGTATGGCGTTCCGCTGGCTGATCTCTGCAACAAGTTCAGCCACATGCGCTTCGAGCCGAACGGCTTTACGCAAAACAAGGAGATCCCGATCACGAAGTCGATCATGGATTACATCTTCAGGTACCTGTCCCTGAAGTTTATGCGGGTGCATAAGCATGAGGAAGAGGAGGTCGACAATGGTCTTTCCAGCGAAGGGGAATCTCCTTCCGGCAATGCAGCCCAGCCCCAACTCCAGCTTCAGCCCCAGGCTCAGATGCAGACGCAGCTTTCCGCGCCGCCGGAGCCTTTGGATGCGCTCGTCGGCAGCACGGTGGAGGCGTTCATGGAGGCCATGGAGGGGAGCCGTTCAGCCACTTCGAGCGAGACTACCTTCCGTAATCAGGAGGATAGTCCGGCCTGTCCCAACTGCGGATCCATCACGGTCCGCAGCGGCGCATGCTATTCGTGCCCCAACTGCGGTTCCACCAGCGGATGCGGGTGATCCGGAGCGGATCGGGGCGCTGATTTTCGTCTACGGAAAGATCCCCATCTGGTTGTAGAGCACGGCGATCTTGTTGATGGCGCTCACGAAGGCCGCCGTGCGCAGATCGGTCTTCAACCGTTTCGAGATGTCGTAAATCTCATTGTAGGCGAAAACCATGGTCTCTTCGAGCCCCGAATTGACGATGTCGATTTCGTCGGCCCCCTTGCCAATCGTGGCAAGCACTTCCGGTGAGAGCGCTTTTCCTGTCGCGGTTTCGATGGCTGAAAGCATTTTTTGCTGTGTATCGCTTTCGAACCGCTTGCTCATGCGCCCGAACCGCACGTGAGACAGGTTTCGCAGCCACTCGAAATACGATACGGTGACCCCGCCGGCGTTGAGATAGATATCCGGCAGCAAGAGCACATTTCGTTTCCGAAGTATCTCGTCGGCTTCCGAGGTGGTCGGTCCGTTTGCCGCTTCTGCAATGATACGCGCCTTGATACGTCCCGCGTTCTCGCCCGTAATCTGTCCTTCGAGGGCGGCGGGCAGCAGGATGTCGCAATCCATTTCAAGCGCCTTCCCGGAAGGTTGGATCATGCGCCCGTCCGGAAATCCCTCGATGGTGCCGTGTTCCTGCCGCCAGGCGCCCACTTCCTGTACGTTCAGCCCGTCTTCCTTGACGAGAGTGCCGTTCATCTCTGCAATACCCACGATGAGGGCGCCAGCCTCCTGGAGGTAATATGTTGCATGGAATCCCACATTGCCCAGGCCCTGCACGATGACGCGTTTCCCTTCCAGCCCGGCATCCAGGCCGAGCGCTTTCATTGCTTTTTTATCGCTGCATGCCTCGCGGATACCGAAAAAGACTCCTCTGCCCGTAGCCTCCCTGCGCCCGTGCACCCCCCCGTGGCCAACCGGTTTTCCGGTCACGCAGGCCGCCGCATCGAGGGGGTTATCCGACAGTTGATTATAGGTGTCGAAAATCCATGCCATTTCCTGGGCCCCGGTCCCGTAATCCGGAGCGGGTACATCGATGCCCGGCCCCATGAAGTTCTTTCGAACCAACTCAAACGTGTAGCGCCGGGTAATCCGCTCCAGTTCGCTGGCCGAGAACTGCTTCCGGTCGATTTTGATGCCGCCCTTGGCCCCGCTGAAAGGCACATCGACCACGGCGCACTTGTAACTCATGAGTGAGGCCAACGCCACCACCTCGTCTCTTGATACGGTGGGCGCATAGCGGATACCGCCCTTTGCCGGCTGCTTGTGATGGCTGTGCTCGGCGCGGAACGCCTGAACGACATGGATGGACCCGTCATCCCGTACAAGGGGAAATTCCATCGCATAGACGCTGTTGCACATGCGAATTTGTTCGAGGAGCCCTTGGGGGTGGTTCGTGAGTCGGGCCGCTTTCATAAACGACCGGTTTACGTCCCCCAGAAAATCTGCTGTGTGCGACATACGGGAAACCCTTTTTTCGGACAAAGGAGCGGGTGTTTACCAGGGCCGGCATGCGGATCGCATGCGCCCGCAGGCATAATGTTACGATGGAGTTACGACAAATATGCAGCGGGTTCCCGGACAAAATAAATAATTCGTTGGCCAGGGCCGGACATACCCCTGTATCGGATGCAGGAGGGCCGGAATCTTCGTCGAGTTGGAACCGAGCGCATATTCCGCAGAGTTAGATTAGCCGTTTTTTGCCGGATGCTGCGAGGCAGCTTCATGTTTCGCATGCATGTTGCAAAGCAGTTCCGTTCGGCTCTGCGGCGTCTCCCATTAAGGTCTTGTTCCCTGTATAGTGTCCGCCCTTTTCAGCATAGCAGCGGTTTTCGTACTCGGCGTCAGCGCACAGTGGATTGCGTGGCGGTATCGCGTACCCTCCATTTTGTTGTTGCTCACGTTCGGGTTTATAGCCGGTCCGGTCACTGGTATCCTGGATCCGGCTGCGATGCGTGCTGAATGGGTTTTTACGTTTGTGGCGCTTTCGATCGGGATCATTTTGTTCGAGGGGGGGCTGAGTCTGCGCCTCGACGAGTTGCGCGAGGTGGGCGGTGCGGTCGGTCGTCTGATAACCATTGGTGTACTGATCACCTGGATCCTTGCGTCGATTACCTCCCTGTTCCTGCTGAAACTGAGTCTCAGTATTTCCATTCTCATCGGGGCGATTCTGACCGTTACAGGCCCCACGGTCATCGTTCCGATTCTCCAGCATATCCGGCCCAAGGGGCGCGTAGGCGCCCTGGCGAAGTGGGAGGGCATTACCATTGATCCGATCGGTGCGATTCTCGCTGTGCTCGTGCTCGAAGCGCTCGTACTGATCAACGAGACAGGGGCAGGCACGGTGGGAAGTGTGGCATCGCATGCACTCAAAGGTCTGCTGCTGGAATTTTTTGTCGGCGTTGGGATAGGAGTCGCGGGAGCAGGAATTATTGTTTTTCTGCTGCGTCGTCGCATGGTGCCGGATTATCTCCAGAATCCGATGGCGCTCATGGTAGTCATTGCCGTCTTTGCCATTTCGGATGCGCTGCAGCCGGAAAGCGGCCTTGTGGCCACGACGGCCATGGGTTTCGTGGTGGCTAACCAGCGCCTCGTCGCGGTGCGGCGCATTGTGGAGTTCAAGGAAGACTTGCGGGTTTTGCTGATCGCCGCGCTGTTCGTCATGCTGGCGGCGCAACTCGACCTGGGCGATATACAGTATATCGGCTGGGAGGCCATCGTTTTTCTTCTCATACTTATGCTGCTCGTACGGCCGGCCGCAGTCTTTTTGTCGATGCTCGGTACGCGCCTGTATGTCAAGGAAAAGATGTTTCTGTCCTGGCTGGCGCCTCGCGGCATTGTTGCGGCTGCCGTGGCCTCTCTTTTCACGTTCCGGCTTGCCGAGATATATCCGGAGGAATCGCAATTTATCGTCCCCATCGTATTTCTTGTGATCATCGGCACGGTCGCGATCTATGGTCTTACGATCTCGCCGGTTGCACGCTGGCTGGGGCTTGCGGAACCTAATCCCCAGGGCGTCCTCTTCATTGGAGCCCACGATTGGGCCCGCCACATTGCCAGCGCCCTGGATCAGGCCGGATTCAGCGTGCTTATGGTGGATACCAACCCCAGCAACGTGACCAGTGCCCGTGAAGCCGGCCTGCATGCGTTGCGTGGCAATGTGTTGTCCGAGTCCATTCTGGACGAGTTGGATCTGAGCGGGATCGGGCGGCTTATCGTGCTTACGCCCAACGATGAAGTCAATTCGCTTACCGTAGTGCGTTTTGCGCAGGTTTTCGACAGTGCCGAAATGTACCAGTTGGCTACGCGAGACAAACAGCGGGGCAAAGATGCGGATGAGAAGCTGGTGCAGCATCTTCGCGGACGGCCTCTGTTCGGGACGGGCACCAATCATACGTCGCTCACTGCGCAATTTGCAGCGGGGGCTACAGTCCGGACGTTCACTATCGAAGACGAGAGCACCTGGTCCAGGCTTGAAGCGAAGTACGGCTCCCGCATGATTCCGCTTTTTGTGGTGCGCGGAAAAAATCAGTTGCAAGTGTTTTCAGAAGATGACAGCCTGGTCAGACCCGATCCGGGCAATGCATTGATAGCGCTCATTGACCCGCCGGCGCGGAAAACAGGTACTGTGGCTGCGCGGTCCGGGGGGGAGGCGGCCCGGTAGCGTGGGGCCCGACGCCATACATATCGATGCGAACACGCGTCTGATCGCCCTGCTTGGCTATCCTGTGGGGCAAACGCTGTCTCCGTTTATTCATAACACGGCTTTTGCAGCCCAGGGCATCAATTTCGCGTTCGCAGCCTTTCCCGTACCCCCCGAACGTATCGAGGATGGGGTGCGCGGTCTTGCGGCGCTGCATTTCGCGGGGGCAGGCGTCACCATTCCTCACAAGCAGGCCGTACTTCCCTATCTGGATGAATTGTCTCCACGGGCACGTGCTGTCGGTGCTTCAAACATGATTGTGCGCCGCCCTGACGGCACGCTTTTCGGGGATAATACGGATGTGACCGGTTTTCTGGCCCCGCTTCTTTCCCTGACGGATCGGCTTCAGGGCGCCGATATGGCCGTGCTTGGCGCCGGAGGCGCGGCACGGGCTGTCGCCTACGCGCTGCTCGTTACGTTTCGTCCAAAGCGCCTTACGCTTATTGCACGGACTCCTTCAAAGGCGGACATGCTGGCAACCGATCTGACCGCATTCGACGAGCACAAAGCCCTTGAAGTACACGCCTTTTCGTCTGCCCGGGCCGCGGTGCGCGGTGCGCGGCTTGTGGTGAACACGACCCCGGTGGGTATGTATCCTGCGGTGGATGATTCTCCGTGGAGTAACGCCGATGATTTTGGCGATGACCATATCGTGTACGACATCGTGTACAATCCCGAAGAGACGCGCCTGCTCAGCGATGCCGCAAGCCGGGGAGCCGTCACGCTCGGGGGGCTTGATATGCTCGTGGAGCAGGCTGCTGCGGCCTACGTGCAATGGACCGGACACGAGATGCCTGTCGATGTGGTCAAGGAGGCCTTGCGCAGACGGTCGGAGATGCTGCATCGTTGACGGAGAACGGCATGCTGAAGCTCGATACCATCGAGATGCGCGAGATCCGGTTACCGCTGAAGCAGCCGTTCGTGACAGCTTCCGGCATACAGGACACCCGCCGCATTTTGTTGCTCGAGATAAGCGCGCACACCGGGGAAACGGCATGGAGCGAATGTGTGGCGCAGGAGACGCCGCACTACAGCCCCGAAACGATCGATACGGCATGGTTCGCCATTCGGGAATGGTTCGTTCCGGCGCTCAAAGGGCACAATATCCGTACTCCCTCGGATGTACTCATCCCGCTTCGTGCATTCCGCGGCCACCGGATGGCGAAGGCGGCGCTGGAAATGGCGTGCTGGAATCTTGAAGCGCAGCGGATGAACATATCGCTTGCCGCGCTCCTTGGAGGCACGCAGCGCCGTGTCCCCGCCGGCATTGCGCTCGGCATGCAGCCAAAGGAATCCCTGCTCGTAGAACGCGTGCAGGATAGTCTCGGGCAGGGATACCGGAATGTGAAGATAAAGATCGGGCCGGGCGCCGATGTGCGCTGCGTCGAAGCCATCCGGTCGGAAATTGGCGCAGACGTTCCGCTTTCCGTCGATGCGAATGCTTCCTACACGCTTGCCGATATCGAACTTCTGCGCACGCTCGATGGGTATGGATTAACCATGATCGAGCAGCCTCTTGCGCAGGACGACCTCGTTCGTCACGCTGCCTTGCAGGCGCAGCTTTCCACGCCTGTTTGTCTCGATGAATCCATTACCGGTCCGGGCCGGGTGGAAGACATGGTTCAGCTTCGCAGCGGACGTATCGTCAATGTGAAGCCCGGCCGCGTAGGCGGATTGTCCGAAGCGATCTCGATTCATGATGTGTGCCGCGAGCATCATCTCGACGCTTGGGTTGGCGGCATGCTCGAAACGGGCATAGGGCGCGCCTATAATGTGGCCCTGGCCTCTCTCCCCGGCTTTACGCTGCCGGGCGATCTTTCTCCGAGCAGCCGCTACTGGGCATCCGATATCGTGCAGCCGGAGTGGACCATGTCTCCCGATGGCTTCGTGGAGGCGCCTTTGGACCACACAGGATTGGGCGTCGAGGCGGATCGCGATCGAATTGACGACCTCACATGCCGTCTCGAACGGCTGGCGTGGTGAGATGCCTGCTCAGGGGCCGTCCGTTTCCGGACGCCCCATGCGGTTTGCCTGCCGCGTCAGGATGGTTATGAACGCAAAGCCTGCCGCCGCCAGCAGTACAACCATCCAGAACGGCTCGCCTTCTCCGGGCATCTGCAGCGCGCGTTCAGGGGTTTGCCATGGCCACAGTGCCCGCAGTGCGCCAATCATCAAGCCCACCAGTGCCGCCATGGTCAGGTCGGCGTATTGTCTGAGCAGGTGGTTGAGCAAGCGAGAGAACAACCCCAATCCGGTAATCGCTCCGGCGGCAAACAGCGCAATATATCCGATATTTCCGTCATTCAATGCATGCAGCGTCACTTCATACATGCCCATTGCCTTGAGAAGGAATGCCCCGGAAACGCCCGGCAGGATCATTGCGCAAATGGCTGTGGCTGCGGAGGCGAACACACGGATGCCTGAAGGCTCCAGCGTATCTCCTGACGCAGGAATGCCCGTGAGAAGGAAAGCCGCGCCGCAGGCTGCCACGAGCATGCACAGCACGGACATGTTCCTGCGCCCGATCCGTTTCCACGGCACCCCGACGGATCCTGCCACCAGACCCAGAAACAGTCCAAGCGTCTCATGAGGCCAGGTTTCGAGCAGGGTCGGGATGACTTTGGCCCCGACAAGAAGTGCTGCGCCTATTCCTGCCGCAAGCGGTAGGACAAGTCCCCATTCAAGGCGGGCGCCATGCCGGCGCATTTCTCCGAGCCGACCTTTGACCAGAGAGGTCAGCATCGAAAATCCATGGCTGATCGCGGAAATCAGCCGGGGATAAATACCGACGATGAATGCGATCGTGCCGCCGCTGACACCGGGAATGATATCGGCGGCGCCCATCAGAAGGCCCTGCACGACATGTGTCAGGCTTTCGCGGAGGTTATACCCGCGGCGCAGGCCCATTTCCCAATCCCAGCATGTGTCGGATTTGTGCGTCGCGCCACATATCCGGACAGACGCGCTGCAATTCCTCTTTCATATTCGGATCCATCCGAAAAGCCATCTTGAGCGAGTGCATGCTTTCGTCCGTGCGACCCAGCGCAAACAATACTCTCGCCTGTAGAAAGTGCACGCCGGCGTCGGGATGCAGTGCGAGAGCCTTTTGATAGGCATCGAGTGCAGATTCGGGGTGGCCCGTCTCGAAATAGGTTTCGGCCAGATCCAACCAGGCATCCCTGTTTTTGGGATGGGTGGATACGATGTGCTTGTATGTCTTCAGCGCTTCCGCAACGTTACCTGCATTATACAAGCAATCCGCTTTGGCATGCCAGAATTCTCCGATATCCGGTTTCAGCGCCAGCGCCCGGTCGAACAGCGCCAGTGCTTCCTCGTGCCGTTCGAGCGCATCCAGGCAGCATCCCATTCCGTACCAGGCTTCGGGATGCGCTTCGTCCTGCCGAATGACTTGCTCGAAATATCTGAAGGCTTGCAGGTAATCTTCCATTTCCTCGAACGCGAGTCCGAGGTTGTACCAGGTGGCCGGATCGCCGCCTTCCAGTTCTATGACTTTCCGGTAGCTTTCTATGGCTTCTTCGGGACGGCCTATGTTGGCCAGTGCGTTGCCCCGGTTATACCACGCCGAGGCGAAATCGTCCTGTATGGCAATAGCCATATCGTAGGAATCCACGGCGGTTTCGAAGCGGGACATCCGGCTGAGCACGATGCCCCGGTTGTACCATGCGTCCTGCGAGTAGGGCTCGATGTCGATATGCCGTTCGTAGCAGACAATGCTTTCCGCGTCTTTTTCGAGGCAATCGTAGCAGAATCCGAGTTCGTACCAGACTTCGGGGTGCTCGGGGTTCAGTTCCGCGCATTGCCGGAAAGACGTAACAGCGTCCTGCAGCGAGTTCAGGTGTTCGAGCGCTACACCACGATTGAAGAAGGCTTCATCATTGATCGGATCGATCCGGATGGCCTCTCCGTATGCTTCCAGGGATTCCTGGCTGCGGCCCAGCGCATTGAGCGTGATTCCCCGGTTGACGTGGGTTTCCGAGTCGACCGGATTCAAGGTAAGCGCCTTGTCGTAAGCCTCCAGGGCTTCCTTGTGACGTTCGAGGTTGTTCAGGAGAATGCCGCGCCGCATCCAGGCATCCGAGGAATGGGACATGATGCCCAGCAAGCGGTCAATGACGCTCAGCGCATCTTCGTAGCGGCCCTGTTCGAAGTAGTAATTGGCGATATCTTCCAGCGAATCCGAGTCGAGCCAGGCGGGCGCGTTCCCTTCATAAGCGGAAAGCAATGCGTTCATTCGCCCTTCGTCGGCAGGCTCGTCGAAGTCCTCGAACTCGAAGTCAAACATGCTCATGCCAGCGCGGAAATACTGGTTGCAGGGAGTGTGCGGACGCGGGCAGGATGGTGCCGGACACGAAAGAATAAAAGATGCAGCGAAAAAAAAGTTCGCCGTATTATAGCAGGGTACTATCCAATTTACAAAGAGTTCGCTTTGTCCGGATAAGGAATGCAGGTGGAAACGGAGGGATTGTCCATGATCCCGCTTCCCGTCCCGTTCCTTACTCGTTCTGCAGGGACTGAAAACGGCCGATGATTTTCGTAACGATCGAGGGCGTCGACGGCGCCGGGAAAAGCACCCAGGCCGCTCGGCTGGTGAGTCAACTGGTAGACGAAGGATACGATGTCGAGTTCTTTCGGGAGCCCGGCGGCGCCCCGCT
Organism: Bacteroidetes bacterium SB0662_bin_6; assembly: GCA_009839485.1. Lineage (NCBI taxonomy): Bacteria > Pseudomonadati > Bacteroidota > Bacteroidetes bacterium SB0662_bin_6. The sequence continues at coordinate 8,012 of VXPQ01000021.1, read as the reverse complement.
TTCCGAGCATATCCGGACCATTCTTCTCGATTCCAACTTTGAGATCGGTCCCTTGCCGGAATTGTTGCTGTTTTCTGCCGCGAGGGCGCAGCTTGTGGAAGAATGCATTCGTCCGGCGCTGGAAAAAGGCAAGGTGGTAGTGTGCGACCGGTTTTACGATTCGACCACGGCGTACCAGGGGGTAGGCCGCGGGATTGCCGATCCGGACTGGATATCGTCCCTCAATGAGCGGGTCGCGGGTAGACTCCGGCCGGATCGGACCTGGTTGCTCGTGCTTCCTGCTGAAGAGGCCTTGCAGCGCCGCGCCCAGCGGTCCCAACCGCTTCTTGAAGATCCGTCCGTTCCGCCCGAACAGGCATTGCGGGCCGAGCCGGATCGCATGGAGCAGTCCGGGCAGGCATTCTACGACCGGGTAGCGAAAGCATTCGACGAACTGGCGGCGGCTGAGCCGGATCGCATCGTTCGCCTGGATGGCACATTGAGCGAGGACGATCTCGCCGATACGATTTGGCGCGGCACTCAGGATTTGCTGCCCGAACGGGAAGTTCCTTGAGCGGGTTCATGGAACGGCGCATGTCTTTTTCGGAACCGCATCTCCCCGGCGGCGGTTGAGGGAATAGTCAGGCCGTTCGTACACTTCCGCATCGCCCTATGTCCGTTCCGCCCCAGCAAATGGAAGAAGTTCGTCGTTTATTCGGCGCTTTTCTCCGGCAACGCGGCCGCAGGCAAACTCCGGAGCGTTTTCTCGTTCTCGAGGAGATTTATGCTACGAACGATCATGTGGACGCCGACGAACTCTATATCCGGTTGAAGGACGGCGGGCACCGGATAAGCCGCGCGACCGTGTACAACACGCTGGAACTGTTGATGGATTGTGATCTTGTGGTCCGGCATCAGTTCGGAAGAAATCAGGCGAAGTACGAAAGGGCCTTCAGTTATTGGCAGCACGACCATCTGATTTGCATGGATTGCAATGAGTTGTTCGAATTCTGCGATCCGCGTATACAGAGCATCCAGGAAATGGTCGCTGACATATATCAGTTTGATATCAAGCACCACTCGCTCAACATGTATGGGCGGTGCGCGCGGGAGCATTGCCCGAACAAAACGGCTGTTGCACAGGAGGCGTGAACAGGAACGTGCCGCCGCATCTTGACGTTACACCGAATTGGGTATATATTATACGGGATGCACCTGTGAGCCAACCCTCCGTCTTTTCTCCTTTTGTGAAACAATTCGCCTTCATAGTGCTTGCAGTGGTGGCATCGGGAAGCCTTCTCGGCTTCAATGCAATTCCTGTTGATCAGGCGGCGGAGGTGCATGCTCAGTTAACCCATGTCAGTGGCTTCAAGGCACTCCGTTTTGCGGTAGAGTTGGATGAAGGGGTCCCTGTAGTGGAATGGGCGGCAGAGTCCGAAGACGATTTGGACTACTATGAGGTGGAAGTGAGTGCGGAATCAGGCGCCGGTACAAGGGTGGTCGAGGTGGAGCCGCTTGGCGCACGTCACCCCTATGTTTTTCGGGATGACGATCTGTATAAGGGGGCTGAAGTGGTTCAGTATACGTTGTATGCCGTGCTGGATGATGGGGGGCGACAACTTGTAGGATCACAACAGGTTGCCTATACGCCGACGGCGGTTCGGCGCACATGGGGTAGTATCAAGGCCATGTTTCAGTGAGACGAGGATCTCTCGCAGATACTTCGTCCGCAATCTTTTCATGCTCGGCGTATGGCGCGCAGGCTCATCATGTCACCGGAGCGCGTGCAGCGTATGCTGGTGAGGCTTTCCTGCGAGATTGTCGAACGTAACCGCGGAGCATCCGATGTAGAACTGGTGGGCATCCGTCGCCGCGGCAGCGCCGTAGCGGAAGCGATTGCCCGCGAGATGGAGGTGCTCGAAGGCCGTACGTTTGAGGTAAGTAATCTGGATGTGTCCGCATACAGGGATGACCGGGATCCCGATGAAGAGATCGCAGACACGTCCCATATGGCGCGCGAAATTGCAGACCGGGATGTCGTCCTGGTGGACGATGTGCTGTTTACGGGTCGAACGGCCCGTGCCGCACTGGATGCGCTTGTACATTACGGACGCCCGCGGAGCATACAGATGGTTGTGCTCGTTGACCGGGGGCATAGGGAATATCCGATTCAGCCCGATTACATAGGTCTATTTCTCCAGACGAAGCATCGCGAGCGCGTGGATGTGGACGTGAACGACGGGTTCACGATCCATGTGGTGGAATAGTTTGCATTTCTCTTAACATTTACTTTTTTATACTTTACTCTATCGTTGTTTATCGGAGCATTTTGTGTCCGCCCGATTTTACACCCCATCGATAATCCACCACAACCCATGTATATACACGACAGATTTAGTTCGACTGCATTCGCACGACACGTTTCAATGTGCTGTCTGACCTTGTGCGTTGTCTTGTGGGCGTCGCCGGTGCATGCGCAATCGACCGGGAGCGTTACGGGTACAGTAGTGGACGCCTCGGATACGCTTCCGGTGGAAGCAGTGGAAGTGTATATCACCGGTCTGGATGCGATCATATATACGGACGCGGAAGGAGCGTTCAGTTTCTCTTTTGTACCGGCGGGCCAGCAGACCGTAAGAGTCTCTTTTATCGGCTATTCCACACTTGTACGCGAGCTTACGGTGAGTGCCGGGGAGACCACGGAATTATCGTTGCGGATCACGCCCACGGTGCTGAAGCTTGACGAAGTGGTAGTGACCGGTACATCCGTCGAGGAATTTGCCATTGATCTACCCTATGCCGTTACCGCGGTAGACCGGGCGGCGCTGGCGGAACAGGGTGCTCCGCAACTGGTAGAGCTTTTCAAGAATCTGAGTGTGTCTCATGGCGTGATCGGCGAGCGCCAGAGCTGGTACAATAGCACCGGGCCGCCTGCCTCCGTGCAGGAAACCGTAGCCAGCGTAAATCTCCGCGGCCTGGGGCCCTCCCGTACGCTGGTGCTGTTCAACGGGCGCCGGCAGGTATACTTACCGGCGCGCCTGATCGGTGGCCGCTTCGTAGACGTGAATGCCGTGCCCGCCATCGCGATCAGTCGTATAGAGGTTCTGAAAGAGGGAGCCTCCGCCGTGTATGGATCGGATGCGGTGGCCGGCGTCGCCAATTTTGTGACGCGCAGTGATTTCGAGGGTCTGGAAGTCGCCACTTCTCACGAGTACTATGCCGACGCCGGCGATACGTATGCCGGCGCGATCTGGGGGGGGGATGTCGCTGGCGCCCATGCGGTGTTTGCTGCGGAAATGATGTATCGTCAGGAGTTGAGGGTCTCGGAGCGGCCATGGTCATTGCGTCCGTTTCCGCAGGCCGGGGGCTGGTCGTATACAGGTAATCCGGGCGCATTTTACAGACCCTCCCTGACGGGGAATGAAGGCGCGAACGCCTTCGTAAATGAACTCGTCGCTGCTCATGGCGATGCGGAAAGACGATTTCTCGATCCCCGTTGCGTGGATTTTGGCGGCCATATTGAAGACGCCACATGCCGTTTCCGCTATGCACCCTGGGATAACCTGATCGAAAAAAGCAGGCATATCCGGGCTTTCGGAGAGATCAACGGGCGTTTGGGCGACCGGTCCGGTTACCGCATCGAGGGGCTATGGGCCCAGGCTGTAACGCCGGATTGGCTGACCACCCCGTCGTTTCCGCCTATTTCTCCGTATGACGGCACCCAGATCGTTCCGTCCGGCAATCCCGGGCGGCAAGCGTTCTGCGGCATGCATGCGGATCGTGTGGGTTTCGCTTCCGGCGCCGAATGCCTTGAAGACGACTGGTATTTCTTTGGCCGTCTCGTAGGAAACAGCGGTCCCGGACGTACGTTGGCCCGCGCGTCCGGCACGCAGCGCATTTCCGCCTCGGTCGATCATGCGTTCGAGGCGTTCGGCGGTCGGAGTGTGAAGCTTGATGTGGGTGTCGGCTACTCACGCGCTACCAACAACGTGAATCTTCCGGCGGAGTACGCGTACAGGAAATTCCTTGCCTTCCGCGGTTTCGGCGGTCCTGATTGCGGCGTGGACGTGGAGGTAGACCGCGCGGCTCCTTCCGGGATGCGGCTTGGCGCGCTCAATGGAGCCGTACCGGGTCAGGGAGCATGCATGTATTACAATCCGTTCAGCAATGCACTCCGGTATTCCGCACAGCCCGGCGCCGCGTTTCAGGGTATGGCGAATCCCGATCATGCCGGGAATCTGGCGAATAGTCCTGCGCTAATCGGCTGGATCAACGAGGAGTTGGATCTGGAAAACAAGGCTGAGTTGTTCGTGGCCGACGCTGTATTGACCGGCGGTCTGGTCGAAGGGCTTGCGGCGTATGCGGTAGGGTATCAGTTTCGCCGGACCGCCGTGTCCGCCGTGCCGAACGATCCGGCCAATCAGAACACGAATCCTTGTGCGGTGCCTGGAGACGTCGGTTGCAGGGACAAGGTGGGCCCCTATACGTTCACCACCGGGTACTATCCCTACGACGATGCGCGCAATGTGCATCGGTTCTTTGCCGAGGTTCCGCTTACGGTAGGCGCGCGTTTCGACGCGCAGGTTGCGGCAAACTATGAATTTCACGAAATCGTAAGCAGCTTCGATCCGAAGTTCGCAATGCGCATCCAGGCAACGGACGCGTTGATTTTCCGCGGTTCGGTGCAGTCTACGCTTCGGGTGCCGTCGGTGGACGAACTGAACGAGGATCGGGCTACAGGGCTTGATTGGGTTGCGGAAACGGGCACCTACAAACCGATCGATACGTTCGGAAACGCCGATCTGAAACCCGAGCGGGCGCTGACATACAATGTCGGGGCGGCATTTTCCAGTGACCATGTCCGTGCGACCCTCGATTACTGGTCCTACAATTTCAGGGACGCCATCGGCGTGTTGCCGCATGGCGGGATTACGGCGCTGTATCACCAGGGTGGAGCCGCCCGCGCAGCGGTGCAGCGGTACATTACGTGCCCTGGCGGTGCATCGGGCTGCGATTCCCAGCTTATTGAGCGTGTCCGCGTAAACGCAGTCAACTGGCCGGGGATTACCACCTCCGGTATCGACTGGCATCTCAGCACGCGTTTTGCCGCCGGGGCCGGGGTCCTTTCGGGGGGCTTCGAAGGCACCTGGACCCGCTCCTACTTTGTGAAGGCGCTGGAAGTGAGCGGTGTGGAGTTGGCGGGTGAGCAGGAAGGCGCCGGTTACCTGAACCGGTACAATCCCTCGGCGCCGCCGATTCCGAAGTGGAAATCCAGGGTGAACGCCGGCTACCACAGGAGTCTTTACTCGCTGGTCAGCTACCTGAATTACATCCCCTCCTATATCAATGAGAACGAGTCAGAGGGATCGGAGCTTCGGACCATCGATTCGTTCGCAACCCTCGATGTGAGCGCATACCGGCATTTACCGGGCGGGTTCGACGTGACGTTGTCCGTGCTCAATCTGCTGGACAAGGATCCGCCTTTTGTCAATTGGGAATCTGCATTCGATGGCTTCACACACAGCCCGAAGGGGCGGCGCGTGAAGTTGTCGATTACCTGGCGCCTGGAGGAAGGGCGTTGACGCCGAAACTGCGCGCGAACCGGATCTACATTGTTTCGTCCGCGGAAGGGCCGTACATGCCCGGGATCGCAATGTCGCACATGCGCAGGTAGACGCCGAGTTGGGCGCGGTGATGGATGAGGTGGTTCAGGACAAAACTGCGGAATACGACGCCTTTCGGCATGGTGAAGTGAATCTGATCCCCTGCCTTCAGGGTCCAGGGTTCAAGGAATGTGTCGGCCGATGCGCTTTCCAGCACGAGGCGGGCTTCCGAGGCCGCTTTGTCGAATGCGGCAAGGATTTCGTCCGTGTTTTCAGGAATCCATGGTTCGAACGGCTGCGCCAGATCCAGTTCATCCATATGGAATGTCGGGCCGGTCCATGTGGGCAGGTTTGCCACATGGGTGGCGAGTTGCCGGAGCGTCCACGATTTTTCGTGAGGGCGGTAATCCAGACATTCGTCAGGCGCCAATGCAAGCATTTTGCGGGTGTTTTCGATCTCGTGATCGAATTCGGGAAGCAGCGCGGCGCCGTTCATGGGTATTCTCCTTGGGAATTGGGATGAGGAATGGTTAAGGTGAGTATGAGGGTAGAGTCTATACGTTTCACGTGGGTCCCGTCATAGCCCGACTCCCGGTTCGTTTTCTTCGAATCGAAAAGGAAAAGGTCTGTCAGGTTCAGGCTGTTCGGCTTGCCAGGTATGAAGGCGCACCTCGAATCCGGCGCGCACACGCGTTCCGGGAGCAGGGCTCTGGCGTAACACGATAGAGTCCGGCGCGTTCGGGTCGGAGAGGCTGTCCGGTGCACTGATCACAATGGAGCGCAATTGCATGGTGAGCAGACTGTCTTGCGCCTGATTGATGCCCAGACCGGTGATATCCGGTATCGTGCTGTAGCCTATGCCAAGGCCTGTACTGTACCACAAGGATACGGAAGCTCCCTCCGTGAGGGTATCTCCGGCAGCGGGTTCCTGCCCGGTAACGGTATTGCGATTGGGGGCCGGGATGGAATCGGGCAATGTTTCCTCGATGTGCAGACCCTGTGCGCGTAACCGGTTTACGGCCTCGCGAAGAGAAAGGCCGACCACGTCAGAGACCACCACATGCCGTAATTCCCCGCTGTTGATCGTCAGGTAAATGTGCCGTTCCGGCTTTACGAGCGCAGAGGGGAGAGGGTTTTGATCCACGACCACATCGCGGGCGAAGGCCGGATTGTACTGCTGCACGATACGTTCGACATGCAGTCCAAGGGCTTCGAGGTCGTTCCTTGCCTGTTCGTACGGCCGATTGACTACATTGGGGACCTGCAGATGGGCTCCCTGTCTTGTGAGCTTCGGCATAAGCAGGTCGTTGACGAGCACATAACTGATTCCAAGGAAGGCTGTCAACAGGATCAGTCCTCCCCACCAGTACGGATTGCGCAGAAGCGTTCGGATGTACGACTCCGTTCTTGAAAGCAGGCGTTTGGCGGTTTCCGGCGGCATGATCCGGGACTTTGCAGGGTCTTACGGGTTTTGACGTAACAAGGTACGCAATGCTGTTTTCCCCGGTTCATACGGATGAACGCTGTTCATGTGCCGGTTGGTGCGGGCGTGTTCTTCTCAACACACATTTCATAAATACAAGGTTGGAACCTCCGGCTTATATCGCCGTGTAAGGCAGGCTGAATATGCGCCGACAGCCTCTTGACATCAAGAGATTGTTGGCGTATTTTTTCTGTCCGTGCTTTTTTCGGGGCCGCATTGCGATGTAGGGCCTGATTTCTGCACGGTGGCTGGTTGACCGGTTCGCTTTTTTCAGGCGGCGGGAGCGTTTCCAGCCATGTTCTTTGATGAGAATGGAAGCATAGCGAGTCCCGTTGATTCCTGTGCGTCGGACAAACGGCGCGCATGATGAGACAGACAAATACGAGTCAAGCAGATCATTCAACTTCATTACTATGGAGAGTTTGATCCTGGCTCAGGACGAACGCTGGCGGCGGGCTTAACACATGCAAGTCGAACGAGAAAGGGTTCTTCGGAACCCGAGTAAAGTGGCGAACGGGTGCGTAACACGTAGGTAACCTGCCCTTGAGTGGGGAATAACTACCGGAAACGGTAGCTAATACCGCATGAAGACCGGGGATCGCATGATCTCCGGTTGAAAGACTTCGGTTGCTCAAGGATGGGCCTGCGGCGGATTAGCTTGTTGGTGAGGTAAAGGCTCACCAAGGCTACGATCCGTAGCTGGTCTGAGAGGATGATCAGCCACACTGGCACTGAGACACGGGCCAGACTCCTACGGGAGGCAGCAGTGAGGAATCTTGCGCAATGGAGGAAACTCTGACGCAGCCACGCCGCGTGAAGGAAGACACCCCTATGGGGCGTAAACTTCTTTTATATGGGAAGAACCCCCTGCCCGGCAGGGTCTGACGGTACCATATGAATAAGCACCGGCTAACTCCGTGCCAGCAGCCGCGGTAATACGGAGGGTG
>VXPQ01000020.1 GCA_009839485.1 Bacteroidetes bacterium SB0662_bin_6 | reverse complement strand
TCGATAAAAAACCGGGCTGGAAACCCCGGCTGTCAACTTAAATATATAATTCCCTGTCTATTTAATCCGGAAAGAATATTAAGATAGACAGAAGAGCTGGGAGACTGAAGACGAATCCCTCCCATAAAATACCATATTTTAGACTCAGAATCAACACCCAAAAAGAGTTCTTTTACACCATAATAAGATATTTGAACAAGAGGACTAATTCCAATACCAAAGTCATAATTTGCGCCCATAGAAAAACCACTGTAAGAAATGCCCCCACCAACATCCATCCCATCATAATCTAAAGCCGAAGTTTTAGAAGCATCCCAGCCAATAGAAAATTTCATATATTGATTTACATCCGTATTTTGAGCACTGACATAGCCGGGAAATATAGAAATTATCCCGACGATCAAAATAACGGATAGAACAAGATTTCCCATAACAAACTTCAAAAAGAAAAAGGGAGTCCAAGCTAAGCAGAGCCGCACACTACTAACGCATGACACAAAGCATATATTGTACAGCCCTTTAAACTATCTGTGTAAACCCACCACGTTGTTCAGGGGAATATTGAGGAATTGTATGGGTGTTCGGTATTTCAGGCTTGCGCGTGGTTGTGGTCTGTGCCAGTTGTATTGGTGTAGCCACCGGGGTAGGTGCTCGCCGCAACGCCCCTCGTTAACGATGCGATAAACCAGAATCTCTCGACCTTTCGGCATCAATCGGGCATTCTTGTGAATCTTCATGCGGCGATCTCCATGGTTATCGGTTCGCATATCCCCGAGATAAAAGTCTCCAGAACTAAATTTATCGATTCAAAACGCACCCTAACGTTAGCGATTGGAGGCTCTATTTTGTTTTTCAAAAATCTTGAATAATTTCTTGAATAATGTGTTGTCCTCGAAGTGAACCGGACCCATTCGAACGGGAGCGTCGTGAAGTCGTGGCGCCAGAAGACGGCGGCGTGCCGCGCCCCTTGCAACGGCCGGCCGTGCAGGGAACGGAAGGCATGATGCCGGTTCAGCCGGAGACCGTCGAAAAGTTCGAGGCCGATTCGAGGAATCCGGAGATTTACAAGTCTTCTACGGCCCGCGTTACCGGAGCCGAATGTCGTTGTTAACTGGATGCGCTGGCGGATCCTGGTAGCTGAACCCGGGAGATCAATAACCAAGCCACGTCCCGAACATCTACAAATCACGAGCTCGTACCGCGGCTTAACAGGCATGGAGCGCGGCGTGCTCGAAATCGTCGAAAAGGAAGGCCCTCAGAGCCTGTAAATCTCGGAAATCCGGGTTAGGGGGTACGATCTATCGCAAACGCGAGCGCCCATTTCAGCCTGATCGGGGCCGAAATGGGCGCCATTTTCCACTCAGAGAGCAAATCCGTTCCGGAAGGAGATACCGAAAAGGAAGAGCTTATAAAGAATCACCAAACAAAACTCCATGTAGCCTCATAATCAGTAAACCCAGACTCGTGCTCAAGAGTAATTGCAAAAGCAAGATAAGCTCGAGAAGGAGCATCACCTCCTAACTGCAAAGTAGCACAAGGTTCACGTATAATGACATCACCATCATCATTCCAAATTCTACAGGAAGAATTCTTAGCGATCTCATCAAGATTATCAGGAGTATGATATAACACCGCATATCTAGATCCATTATGCATGGAAAGATCTGATATCTTACCATTCAACTGATCCTCAACTTCTTGAGAAGGACCATTCAACGAATCAGCCTGATCACAGGCAGACAGTAGAAAGAGAACAGAGGCAAAAGGAAGGATGATAGATAGACGAAGAGAAAGCAGCCGTTTCATGATAACCTCAGGTTAAGATGGAGAATAAGATGAATTGAAGTTCGTATTGAACCTCCATCAATACTGAAAAATACAATCAGCTTGATAATACCTACGGCGAATCGGAATAGGGGTCCACACCCATTCAGTATATGATCTTTCACGGAAAGTACAGTGATCATACTCCCCTGAGCCACACCTTGCTCGAAGATCATTTACACACCTATTATAATTCGCTAAATGGCTGTCGCATTTTCCACAAGAACTACAATTCGGATAGTTAGGGTTACTTCCTGCAGTCCCTGATCCACTAGACCCTGAATTGGAATCTGGAGCATTAGGACAATTACCTGCATTACAGGCAGCTTCACATCTCTCACGCGGGGATTGAGACCAGGGATTAGGTCTAACATCCGAATACGATTGACAGTACGTTGAAGCATTCTGTGCCATGGCATCATCCACACCAGGGAAGCAAAGAACACCAACCATAACGAAGGAAAGAAGGAAATATTTCATGGGTCAACAAAAAAGACGAAACAGACACGACACCCAGCCGAAGCCAAGCACAACACCCCAAACCTAACCGGCGGTCCGGACAGTGTTAAAACCTCTGAGGCCAGTACGGCACCGCGACGACCTCGAGGCGAAAAAACAAAGCAGCTTATTAGGGCGGTTTGTTGTTCATTTTTTCCTCCATGGTTTGGGTTGTCTCCAACGAGCCTGGAAACCCCGGTCGAACCGGGCCACGCTCAAAACGCACCCTAAGGTTAGGCATTGGAGGTCCTATCACGTTTTTCAGATATCTTGAAAAAATTCTTGAATAATCGATTGTCTCAAAACGAGCCAGATCACAGTCCTGTCCAAGGAGAGAGACATCCCCAACGCAAGCCGTGGTCCATGCGGAGCGGCATGCCGCCGATCCGGCACAAATCTCGGAAATAGTCACCCTTGCAACTTTGGTATATAATGTCCTAATCTTTCCGACCCCCTGATCCGTACTTCAAACTATCCGGGACATCGACATGGCTTTGCACAAGGAAGACAGGTTCAACCTGAAGAACAAGTACACACTGTATATGGAGATGGGCCTGATCGTCACGCTGGGTGTTCTTATCGTTGCCTTCCGCGCCGACTGGTCCAACAAGAGCGATTTCGAGATCGTGCTTCCGGAACAGGAGCAGATCACCATGGAAGAAATCCAGCAGACGCAGCAAATAGAAGAACCCCCTCCGCCGCCGAAACCGCCCGTACCCGTAGAGGTGCCGAACGATGAAATCCTCGAGGACGATATCCTCGACCTCGATGCTTCGCTGGACCTTGACGCCCCTGCGGCCGCCCTTCCTCCGCCCCCAGCCCCGGAGGAAGAAGAGGAAGACGAGCCTGAGATATTCCTGATCGTGGAACAGATGCCCGAGTTGATTGGAGGTTACGCCTCTATAGTCAGTGAAGTGAAATATCCCGAGATCGCCCGCAGGGCCGGCGTGGAAGGGCGCGTAACCGTGCAATTCGTCGTCAACGAACAGGGCAACGTACAGGATGTGGTGGTAAAACCGGGCTATGGCATTGGCGCCGGTTGCGACGAAGAAGCCATCCGCGTCGTGAGCCAGGCAAAGTTTACGCCCGGCAAGCAGCGGGGCAGGGCCGTCCCGGTGCGGATGTCGCTGCCAATTAACTTCAAGCTGCAATAAACGGCAGAGTGCGCGGCGCCCGGGAGAAATGTCCACGGGTATCGTTTTACGCGCTTGTCCAGCGTACGTACACCCTGGAGGCGCTACGGCAAGATCCGTACGCAGCAAAGCAGCGGATTTCTCCCAGGCACGGCTTTTGAACAATACCCCTCACCATCCTTATCTCCCCCTCACAACTCCACCCCGAACCCCAGCACCACGCGGGAACCGGGAATATCCCCGAAATCCCCGAGGCGACGGGTGATGTCCATGCGGAACGGCGTGCCGCCGATCCGGGTCAGGGAAACTCCGACCTCGTGGAGGGAATTATCCCCGCAATACCCCGGGGGGATGCAGGAAAACCCTTCGTCAGGAGGCGCGGCAGGCTGTCCCCGGACACGCCCGTGGGCCCCGAACAGGGTAATCCCCATGCGCAGGCGGACAAGCGGCCACAGCCGGACCCATTCGAACGGGAGCGTCGTGAAGTCGTGTCGCCAGAAGACGGCGGCGTACCGCGCTCCTTGCAACGGCCGTCCGTGCAGGGAACGGAAGGCATGATGCCGGTTCAGCCGGAGGCCGTCGAAAAGTTCGAGGCCGGTATCGAGCAGCACGGCCCGCTGCGGCGGAAGATCGCCGAAGGACGTACCGCCTTGCAGGCGGATATGCAGGCCCGCGGGCGTCGGGCGATGCCTGTGCAGGGTGGGTTGCGCAAGGTCGATATGGCCTCCCAGCAAGGTGAATGCCGCATTGCCCGCAAGCCGCTGCGGCGAACCGTGCTCGACGCGAAGCACAGCGGACCGGATGGTTCGGGTTGCGCGGCGAGGCAACGCAAGAGTAGCATACACCGACCGGAACGTACCGTCCCGAACGGGCGGATTGGCCCGAAAGGTCTGTGCGTACGGCCAGGAACGGGCCACCTGCCGGTCTATTGATTCTGCCTTTTCCTGCTCGACGCCGGCGGTGAAATGCAGTCCCCGCCATCTCGCTTCCATGCCGGCTCCGTACCGGGTCCGTCGGAAATAATCGAAGTAATCCTGTCCGCCGAGCGCCGCTTGCACTGAAGCGAGCGCCTCGCTGTGTCCGGACCAGGCGCCCTGTGAAGCAACATCCCGTTCACGCGAAATACGAAAAAGAAACTGTTCGCCAAGCGGTCTCGCCAGGGAAACATAGGACCGGGTCTGCTCGAGTCCGGTCGCCTGACCGAGACGCCACGACATACGGATGCCGGAAAACAGGTCCAGTTCGTTCCCTACGCTGCTCAACAGGCCATCCACCCGGTTATACCGGAATTTGAACCGGTATCCCATGACCACGGGCCATTGCAGTTGGCCAGGAATCTCCGGATCCAGAAAACCGATAAAACGCCCCGCCCGCCGTTCGGGAGGAAACGCTTCGCTCAATGTCAGGTTGGCGGCGCGAAGATCCGCGACCGCGTCCAGTTCGCGCGCGGTCATCGGCATCAGCACCTGCCCGTATCGAAAATCCGGGTCGGACCAGGGCGTGGTTACCGATGCAAGCTGCTCTTCCGGAATGTTGGCGGTGTGCCCCGCCAGCAGGGTGCGCCGGCTGAACCTCACCGTACGCAGACGCTGCATACCGACAGCGGCGCGGAGCGTCCCCTCCATGTCGAGATGGACAGGGGCCCAGAATCCGTCGGTCACCTCCCGGAAATGCTGCACGTACCGGACATTCCAGCCGGATGTCGGAGCGGGAAAAACCACGTGCCGCGCCGGGAAAAGGCGCGCTTCCAGCAGAACGAACTCCTCGTCCATCACGGAAATCTGGCCTATAAACGCAGCCTCCTCTTCGCCGATGGGGGAAACGTTCAGATCATAGATCGTGCGGTCGCCGAGCGTACGCTCCGCAGCCACCCGGAAGACATAGTGTTCCAGTGCGTCGGGATGGGTGGGCCCGATCATCCGCTGCCCCTGAACGGTCACGAAGTCCTCGTACAGGTTCGCCACGTCGTGCGGAGCGGGCAGGGGAAGTTCCTCGTCCCACGCACCGGTTCGGCTTACGGCGCTCACCTCGGCGCGGTAGGTATGATGCGTGCGGTCCGTTGGTTCGGTCTCGCCATAAAGCCACAGCAGGTCGAATGCGGTATCGCCGAGATGAACGATGCGTTCGTCGTCTTCGAGTATGAGCCGGGTCTGGCCCACCATGCGAAGCGACGATATGTCCGCGAACATGCGCTGTTTGCGGCGGATCACCTGCTCCATCAGGCTGGACGCAAAACCCTCGCCGGACACGAGCACCTCCTCCAGCGGAATCACAATAGGGGTCAGCCGGATGACAAGCGATTCCGGGGCTTCCGGGGGCACCGGGAATACACGAGGAGCATACCCGAGGTGCTGGACGACGATAGCTTCAGGAAGCGCAGACAATTCGAGGACGAAACGCCCCTCCGCATTCGTAATGGCGCCCTGCGCCATGTCTTCCGTGAACACATGCGCGCCGGACAGGAGGCTACCGGTTTGTCCGTCCAGAACAGTTCCCCCGATGCGCACCTGCGCGGCAGCCGTCCAGGCGACGCCGGTCGAGAGCAGGAAGATATAGGGGATGTATCGGATCACACTGTAAACCATGCAACAAAATACGTTAACGAAACACCGGCGTGGTTCGTATCATGGACGGCAGGGTCATCCGAGAGGGTTTTTATCCCTGTTTGAAGGATATTGGTTGCCGATTCGATGAATCGCAGGAATTTTCTTTGCAATCTGGCTGCGGTCGCCGGGGTCGGGACACTGGGCGCGCGCCATGCCCTGTTCGACGGTCCGTATCCCCCGGCCCGCGAGCGACACGCCGATGTAGTGATCATTGGCGGCGGCACAGGCGGCGTTGCAGCAGCGCTGGGCGCCTTGCGCAGCGGATCCCGGGTTATTCTGACCGAAGAAACGGACTGGATTGGCGGGCAATTGACTCAGCAGGCGGTTCCTCCTGATGAACACCCGTGGATCGAACAGTTCGGAGCACCCGCTTCGTACCTCGATTTCCGGCGGCGGGTGCGGGCCTTTTACCGCGGGACGTATCCGCTTGCCGGGGACGCCTCGGACCCGTTCAACCCGGGAAACTGCGGGGTTTCGCGCATCTGCCACGAACCGCGCGTCGCGCTGGCAGTGCTGGAAGAAATGCTGGCCCGGTATGTAAGCAATGGGCAGCTTACCGTATTGCTGGAGCATGTGTGCATTTCGGCGGGCGTGACGGGCGACCGCATCGAATCCGTGCGCGTGCGCGACGAACGCACGGGAAACGAAACCGAGTTGACCGCCCCCTTCTTTATCGACGCCACGGAACCGGGAGATGTGCTCCCGCTGGCCGGCGTCGAGTACGTTACCGGCGCGGAATCGATGGATCAGACCGGCGAGCCGCATGCGCCCGCCGAGCCGCAGCCGCAGAATATGCAAGCGGCCACCTGGTGCTTCGCCATGGAGCATGTGGATGGAGAAAATCACGTCATCGAACGGCCGGCGGAGTACGCATTCTGGCGCGATTACGTACCCGACCTCGCTCCCCCCTGGCCCGGCCCCTTGCTGAGTTTCACCTACAGCCATCCGATCACGCTCGAACCCCGCACGCTGCCGTTCGACCCGCGGACGAACGACGGGGGGTGGTGGACCTACCGGCGCCTCATTGACCCGGCCAACTTCGCGCCGGGAACGTACCCGGGCGGCATCACCCTGGTCAACTGGCCGCAGAACGATTACCTCCTCGGCAATTTCGTGGATGTCGGCGAGGCGGAAAAAGCCCGGCATCTCGACGGGGCGCTGGGTTTGAGCCGGTCCCTCTTCTACTGGTTGCAAACGGAAGCCCCCCGACCCGATGGAGGCGAAGGCTGGCCCGGACTACGACTGCGCGGCGATCTGACGGGTACGCGGCACGGGTTGGCGAAACGGCCTTACATCCGGGAGGCCCGGCGCATCCGGGCCGAATTCACCGTGCTCGAACAGCATGTGGGGCTGGAGGCGCGCATGGCGGAGACAGGCTTGCCGCAAGGAGAAGTTACCGCCGCGGCTTTCCCGGACTCCGTAGGGATCGGCAGTTACCGCATCGACCTGCATCCGTCCACCGGCGGGGACAATTACATCGACATCGGTTCGCTGCCCTTTGAAATTCCTCTGGGCGCCCTGCTTCCCGTGCGCATGGAGAACCTGCTGCCCGCCGCCAAGAACATCGGGACGACGCACATTACGAACGGGTGCTATCGCCTGCATCCCGTGGAGTGGAATATCGGGGAAGCCGTGGGCCAACTGGCGGCATTCTGCAAGCACGGGGATCACGTACCCCGGCAAGTACGCGCCAACCCGCAATTGCTGGAAGATTTTCAACAGTCCCTGCGACGACAGGGCGTTGAAATTCGCTGGCCGGACCCTGCGCGCAGGGCAAGGTAATATCGACTGTCCTGCACGCGATTGCGAGGGGATGCCTGTGGCGGCGGCGCCTTCGTCTTGCGCCTCGAAAAATCGCCAGGGGAAAAACGAGAGGGAAGATCAGGTAAGTGCGCCTTCCTCCGATTGCGCCTTGCGCCTCAGAAAAATTGCCAGAAGGAGAGAAATCCCGATCCCGATCAGCAGCACGGTCACATACATCACGACCGTTTGAAAGGCGATATTGGTTAAGAGAGGGCTCTGGGCTCCCATCGTGGCTTCGAATGCCTGAAATTCTTCCGCCGTCATGGATGCGCGGGCCAACTCCGTCTGGTACTCCATGTACTTCTGCGTAAAATCGGGATCGATGACTTTCACATAGAGAAGGTTGTAGGCGGCGAAGGCAAGGGCGGGAAGCTCGGTAATGACGAGACCGACCAACCAGGCTTTCCCGAAGGAAATGCTGCCCTCGGACATCTTGTCCCGGTACTCCCTGACGCCGAGATAGATGGGAATGGCAAGGGCAGCCACGATCGTCGAGTACCCGATGACCTCGCCCATCGCGAAATCCTCCGCATCGGGGATGCCCGTGATGAGCAGTACGAGCAGGTTGACGCCGATCATGATGGCGGCGCCAATCCCGCCGTAGTAAAGCAGCATGCGCTTCATGATTCCATACCGATTCGTGATGGAAAATCCAGGGCCTGTTGACACTATGCAGCAATGCTCTGTTCCGTCAGGCACGGCGCAGAATCTTTTGGGCGTCGGAAAAAGCAAAAGTTTCGCACGCCGTTAGCTGGCCGCACTCCCGGGAAATTCCCCTCAAATATCCTTCAGGAGCCGGGAGGCGGCCACGGCATGGATTCGTTTCGCGAGGGGAAAACTCTCTGCGCCGGCATGAATCACATCAATGCGATTCAGTTTCAGATCGTCGAGCGCCGACCGCATGGAAGGAGTCACGGCAGGAGCCGTCGTACGTTTGATCTCGAAGCCGCGCAATCCGGCCCCTTGCTGCACCACGAGGTCTATTTCCGCGCCGGAATGCGTTCCCCAAAAATAGCATTGCCGATCTTCGACGCCGAGCGCCTGAATCAGGTTTTCGAGAATGAATCCCTCCCATGACGCGCCGATTTTGGGATGCCGCGCCAGTTCCAGGCGCGTGGTTACGTTCAGAAAGCGGTGCAGCAACCCGGAATCGCGCAAATAAATCTTTGGCGATTTGACCTGGCGCTTGGCCAGATTGGCGCTCCAGGGTTTCAAACTCCGTACCATGAAGGTGGCTTCAAGAATATCCAGGTACCGGCGTACGGCGTGGTGAGAGACGCCGAATGCACGCCCCAACTCCGAACCGTTCCACGTCTGAGCATGATAATGAGCAAGCATGGACCAGAAGCGATCCAGCAGTGCACCGGAGACGGTAATGCCGAATTGGGGGATGTCCTGCGCCAGAAAAGTTTGCAAAAAGTCTCCACGCCAGCGATAGCTTTCCTGATGGCTGTGTGCGGTAAAAGAACGCGGAAAACCACCCCAAAGCCATAGGAGATCGGCCTTGTCCACAGTAACCTCGGACAGGGAAAGGCCGGGAAGTTCGTAATAGGCGATGCGACCCGCCAGGCTCTCCGAACTTTGCCGGAGTAAGCTTGGGGATGCGCTGCCAAGCACAAGAAAACGGGCTGGCGCCGGCGCTCGATCCGACAACACCCGGAGTGTCGGAAAGAGTTCGGGACGGTGCTGTATTTCGTCCAGTATGATCAATCCGCGCAAGGAGGAAAGCGCGAGCAGAGGATCGGCAAGACGCGCCAGATCGGCAGTGGATTCGAGATCGAAGAGGTGCGTCGGCCCGCTTCGTCGCCCGGCAAGTTCACGGGCAAGGGTCGTTTTGCCCACCTGCCGCGCCCCAAGCAAGGCAACCACCGGATTCCGGGATATGAGCTGCTCCAGAGCCTTTATATGTGCATCACGCCGAATCATAATCGGAATGATACGAAAATACCTTGAAAATTGGAAGGGTGTCGTCCAATTTTCAAGGTAAAGCAGGCGACTGGCAGTAATGCAACCGGCATGTACAGACGATGCCGATTAGCCGGATTTTCCCGAAAGAGACGCCGCTGGATTCCTTATCGCGACATTCCCTGACCAGGCAGATAAAGGTGGCAAGGAGCGCCGATCCCGCCGTAGTAAAGCGGCATGCGCTGACTCCATACCTACTTCTTCAATTTCCCGTCCAGGCTGGCCGGACCGGAGCCGGACACTGCGAGAAAAGCGAACGCAGCCATATACAGCAGGGCAAGTTCTCCACGATTTTCAATCGGCAGGCCGCCTTGCGGCGCGTGGGCCATGAAATAGGCTACAAGCATCTGGAGTGCAAGGATGGCTGCAACCGGTGTGGTCAGAAGACCCACGACGACAAGCAGGCCGCCGAAGAATTCAAGCACGCCTGCAAGCCCCATGAGCGAAAACAATTCCGCCGTACCGCCGGACTCGCCCATGCCGCCAAACCAGCCGAAAAGCTTCTGCGCGCCATGCTGCATGAACAACAAGCCGATCAGAATACGGGCAAACGCATGGGTGAAGCTCCGGATAGAGCGACCGGTGGGCGAATTCAGAAAACTCGACATCTTTCTCGGGGGATTGGTTAAGAAGCACCCTATTTAATTAGGTGAAAGCGCTTACAAAAGCAAGCCCGGATTACGATTCCCTCCCTTCCCCGGCAAAGAATTTTTTCCACGAGCACGTCGAACACCGGGGGCGGGCTACGCACTTTGGGGACGGATTATCCCGCTTGTTCGTCGAGTTCCATTTCCAGAATGATCTCCACGCTGCTTCCTACCACCAGCCCGCCGGTTTCCGTCAGGGCGTCGAATTTCAGATTGTACTCGAAGCGGTTGATCGTCGTCCTCGCTTCGAACCCGGCCTTACGTCCCTCTCGACCTGCGGCCATGCCCAGAAATTCGGCGTCCAGCATGATCTCCTTCGTAACGTCCCGGATGGTCAGATCGCCGACGAGTTTGAATTCGCCGCCGTCGAGATCGCGAACCTCCTTGCTCACGAACCGCAGTTCCGGGAATTCCTCGGCATTGAAAAAATCGTCCGAGCGAAGATGGTTGTCGCGGCGCTCATTCCCGGTGTCAACGCTGCTTGTCTGAATGGTCGCGTCCACCGAGAGCGTACTCAGGTCTTCCGGATCGAACTGTACCGTGGCTTCGTACTCGCCGAAAGCGCCGCGCACATTGGAAATACCGAGATGACGCACCTTGAACCCGACGTTGGAATGGGTCTTGTCCGGATGGAAGGTGACGACCTCGGCGCGATCATGAACCGGAAGCACTGCGCCGGTCAGCAGGAAAGCGGTGGCCAAAATGGCGACGGTAAGAAAACGAACAGGTTTCATGGTGCGAAAAAGGGCTGTGAGCAAACGAAATAAATGAGTGCGTTCTACCGCATTCGGGCTGTGCGGTTCTGCGAACATAAGGCTACACCATTTTCCAGACAGCCTCGCAAAAAATCGTCATCTATGCATTTTTTGCATAATGCCCTCCTTTTTTATGCAATTTATGCATAGATGGCTTTCCCCTGCAGGAGTTCCCAAAGACGGCGGACATGCTCTTCCGTCGTACGCAGATTCCCGATGGCAACCCGTATCGTGTACCGTCCCCGCAATTTGGTATGGGAAAGGAAGAACTCGCCGGTTGCGTTAATCGCGTGCATGAGGCGCTCGTTGGCGGCATCGGTCTCTTCTTCACTGGCTCCCTCGGGCCGGAAACGCAGGCAGACAAGCGAAAAATCGGTCGGGGCCATGCGCTCGAAGTCAGGAGAAGCATCGACCCAGCCGGCAAGCAAGCGGGCAAGCCGGATGTGCTCGCGCAGGGCGTCCGCAATGCGTTCGGAACCGAATGAGCGCAGTACGTACCAGAGTTTGAGGGCGCGAAACCGGCGCCCCAGCGGGACGGCGTACTCCATATAATTGACGGTGCGGGAATATTCGCGGCTCCGCAGGTACTCCGGCACAAGCGAGAGCGCATTGCGCAGGTATTCCGGGCGCGCGGTATAGAATGCCGTCAGGTCCATGGGGACGAACATCCACTTGTGCGGATTGACGACGAACGAATCGGCGCGATCGCACCCTGCAAAGTGATGGCGCATCTCCGGAAGCATGGCGGATGCGCCCGCATAGGCCGCATCGATGTGCAGCCAGAGCGCATGTTCGGCGGCAATATCTGCAATGGCGGGAACCGGATCCACCGCCGTAGACCCCGTAGTCCCCACCGTGGCGACGACGGCAATGGGAGCAAAACCGTTCCGCAGGTCCGAAGCGATCGCCTCGCGCAGCGCATCGGGCTTCATGGCGTACCGTTCGTCCACCGCGATCTTGCGACACGCTTCCCATCCGAGGCCAAGGGCCGCCGTGGTTTTTTCGACAGAGGAGTGCGCGTGCTCGGACGTATAAATGACAAGGCGGTTCAGATCCAGCGTCGATCCTGCCTTTTCGGCATTGGAGGCGGCAAATTCGCGCGCAGCGATCATCGCATGAAGACTGGCCGTGGAAGCCGTTCCATGAATCATGCCGAACCAGGACAGCGGCAGCCCCAAAAGCCGGGCCAGCCACTGCAATGTTCTTTCTTCGAGTTCGGTCAGGGCAGGCGACGAATTCCACATCAGGCCGACGTTGTTCAGCGCAGCGCTCAGGGTTTCCGCCAGCACCCCCGGAGACGACCCGCCTGCGGAAAAGTATCCCATGAAACCGGGATGATTCCAGTGCATCACATGGGGCAGAATCGTGTGCTCGAAATCGGCGAGAATATCGCCATACGGAGACGGGTGAACAGGCGCTTCCTCCGGCAACTTGTCGAGCAGCGCCCCGGACTCGACATCGGGCTGTACACGCAGCCGTTCCGGATGTGCAATGTAGTCGGCGATCCAGTCTATGACGGCGTGCCCCGCACGACGGAATTCTTCGGATTCCAGGTCGCCTGTCGGCGGAGATTCGGGGAGATCAGACATCAACTAAAAAATCCGCGTCACAAAACTCGGCAGGGAAACGGAGGCGCCCACCGACACCGGAGTCATGGCTCGGTTCCCTACTTTGTAAAATGGTTGATCTATACGCAACTCGAGTTTCAGACGAGCTCTGCTGAGGCGAAGGGCTTCCACCCCGCCAACAACATATATCCCCATGCCGCTCTCGCTATCGGTCTCGGTGTAGCTGTAATAGTAATCGTCGTCGAAATTTTCTTCCTCGTAGTAATCGCGGCTACCCCAGGATCTGGCGATACCGCCGCCCACATAGGGCGATATATTCTTCTTGTTGAAAAAGTACTGCCCGCCGATCGACCAGGCAAAAAACGTGAATCGCTCGTCGTTATCGTTACTGCCCCCGGAGCCCCGAAATTCGGTTCCTACAGCATAGGATGGCGTCTCATAGAACCACCCCCACTCGGCGCCGAATTCAGAGTTGTTGGACACGGAAGTTCCAATCATCCCCAGACGCCACATGAACTCGCCGGGTATCTTCCGCAACTCCCGGGCTTCCTCTTCGACGAGATTCTCCATGTCGACCGTAGTAGCAAGCGAGGTCTCGTTGACCAGCGCATCGACCAGTCTCGGCGCGGCTGAGACCATTTCCTCGATGCCTGCCAGGAGGAGTTCCCGCTCGATAACGACGGTCCCGACAGGGGCTTCCTCGCTTAGGCGAACCAGGATATTCTGGCCCAAAACGTGTAACGTAACACGGTACGCAATCGCTGACGCCGGAGCATCGTACACGGGTTCGCCCACTTGTATACCTTGATCGCGCAGTTCCCGGCACACCAGAAAAGCCGAGGTGTGCGCGTCGGCTTCCGGCAAATCCCCATGATCCCCGATCAGGCAGACCGCCGGGTCCGACATCGATTCGTCCGCTTCATTGGTATTCTCCTGGGCAAAAACCGGCGAAACCGCCGCGAGAGCCGTCAGACATGCGATCATGATTAAACGCTGCATAGCATTCTCCTTCCGGGTGGTATAATCTTCGTTGGGGAGATTTTCGCTCCTGCGCTTCCCGTGGTCCTGTGGTTATGAGTAAGCCGCAGAAAGGTCTGGAATAGTAACGCGCCGCGGCTTTCAGATAAACGCCTGTGAGGCTACACGTTCCCGGGGCAAGAAACATGCCGGACTGCGCCGGAAAGCACGCCCTCTTCCCTTACCCTCCAAACACGATGTCCAGCACAGAAGCATCAGGAGATGCAGCGCTCCGAACGCCTGTGAATGTCTGCATGGCGCCGTCCGGGTCGCCGACGCGCAGCGTGTAGGAACCCGCGGCGAACACCTTCGGGGAAAATGTCGCCCCGGCAATGCGCAGCGTATAGACGATCTCGCCGGAAACTTCGTCGATCACCTGCACGACAGGGTCTTCCATACCCTGCACCTGTATCTGCGGCAACCAGGCTGCCGCCTCTCTGTCGTAATTGTCCATCTGCCCGATGGTGATGGGCCACCCGGGGTACGGCGCGCCGTCTTCCGGATCCACGTGGCGAGGCCAGTTGGCGATATTCAGGGTACGCGCTTCCCGGTTCAGTCGCACAATCCCGTAGCCGGGGGCCCGGTCGTACAGATTTCTCGGCTCCATGCCGGTCTCATAGGGGTTAGAGACCGCAAGCACCGTCATGTGATTGCCGAATCCATCCAGAAAGTCGCCCGTGTTCTTCGGAGCGCCTTCCGGGCGGTTGGCGCCGGCAACGGGGGGATACCACCGCCGGGGATAGAAATTGGCCACGGAAGGCACGCACAGTGCATAGCCCGCATCGCCCCAGGCGTCCACGCCGTACCGGATCGTGCTTCCGAGATGCTGATCTCCCGCAAGATGGAAAGCGAACCCCTTGCGGATGGCCCGGATCGCGGCATCCCGCCCGTGCTTCGGCCAGCCATTGGAATCCATATCCTGCACGATGCGGTCGTTGGGAGCATACTCGCTCACGTCGAAGATTTCGAGACGGGGCACCACCACATCGCTCGGGGCCGTCTGCGGCAGTGTCGCTACATTGACGAAAATCGTCTGGGACATGAGAAATTTCATCCATGCGCCATGCGACCAGTCCGCGGCCCAATGCTCCAGAAAATCAAGTTGCCGCTGCCCCAGAAGATCGGCGTTCGGGGCGCGCAGCGCTTCGGGCGGGTTCGTCGGCCGGTTTTCCGCCCACCCGTTTTCGATCTCGAGGTAAGCAGGCAACACCATCTTCGGCGAATCTTTCCACTTGCGATCCTCGATGATCCCGAAACTGATGCCCCCGTACACGAGATCGGTATAATAGACGCCAATACCCTGTTCCACAGGTTCAGGATCATACGGCGGCGGCAGGTGTGCGGTCTGCGTCCGCTGTACGGCGTTCACCCAGGACGGCGGCATGAAGTACCCGCCCGTATCCTGTCGCTCTTTCTTCGTGGCCCCGGGCCCGGTGGCCTTGCCCCCGGCTCCCCATACGTTGCCGTGATACACGTCATGGTCATCCGGAATGGCGACCGTGGGGATATCTTTCGTAAGCTCGCCGTATTCCCAGCCGAAGAGATACCACTTGCGCAGATAATCGAGCATCGCGGTGTCGAGCGGCCCTTCCACATAGCCGTATCCGCCTATGCTCTCGTAGATGTTGTCCCCGGTGAAAAGCAGAATGTCCGGGTCATGCCATGCGACGCGCCGCACCAGATCGGCATGAGGAAACCCGAGGTCGTTGTTTCCCGTGAAGCCCGCCACCACGATCTCTTCCTGGTCCACCGGATCGCGGCGTACCGTACCTTCAAGGATATGCTCGACCGGCTGCCCCGCCGCGCTTGTCAGATCGTACGCAAGGCGATAGGAAACGTCCAGCGAATCGGGCCAATCGGCCACGGAAAAGGTTGCCGTGCGCGCCATAGGATCGATCGGGGCCCGTCCGACCTCTTCCCATTGTCCCCTGTTACGAACCGTCAGCCGTACCTCCTGTGCATCGTCCTCCGAGAGCGGCGGCATCTGAGCCGTCATGGAGAGGCTGCCCTTGCTCAGCGTGTGCATGGCGAACAGCACAGGACCGAACGCACGCTCGGGGTATGCCCGCACCCGTGTGCCGTTCACCTGCCAGTCCTCGAACCAGAAACTCGGGCGGTTCGTGTCCTCGCCGGACAATCCGTCGGTGTCGAAATCGACCACCAGCGCCAGCCCCCCGGTCAACGCATCGGCATCCACCGGCGCTTCGATAGACCCAAGCACCTCCCCATCCGGATTTCCCAGCCGCAACCGGAGGGTATACCGCCCGTCCTCCTGTTCTATCGCCCGCATATCCAGAAACACACCCTCCTCAGGAAAAACCCCATCCGTAAACAGCGCAGGCGAAGATACGCCCCCCGCGGTTTCGGAAGACCCGCCGATAAACAAACTGCCCAGGGCCGTCACGCCTGCATCCAGTCCGGATCCCCGCAGCGCGGTGTCCCGGTAATCATGAAACGCGCCGCGCGCGCCGATACGAAAACCCGCCCGGCCCGAATCCGGCAGCGGCGTATCGGAAGCGATGGCCCCGAGGCGGACCCGCATATGCACGTCTCCCTTTCCTTCGGCCACTTCCCGTACAAGCAACGCCACATTCCGGTTTTCACGGCGGGTCAGGCTTTCGATACGCCCTTCCCGGATTCGCCAGTCCTGAAGCGGATTCGACCAGTATTCCGGCCCGATCCATGGGCGTTCGACCGCAGGGTGCGCCGCATGAAACGCCGCCCGGTCCGCCGGACCGCAACCGGCCCATGCAAGGGCAATCACTGCGCACAGGGCCAAAAAAATCAGTCGGGATGTGTTCACGGGTACGCAAAAATCTGTTTCCGATACGCGATAAAGCGGAAAGGTAGACCGATCGGTCTACCTTTTTCTCCACTCAATGGATGACGGGCGGTGGGCCGCCTGCATGATGCTGTCGAGGCGCGCCGCCACATCGGGATGCTGCGCGGCCACGTCGGTCGTTTCCGAGATGTCTGCATCGAGATCATATACCTCGATCGCGTCATGCACTGGCGTACGCACCCCCTTCCACGAACCCATCCGTACGGCCTGCGCCATACCGTCCTCGTGGAACTCCCAGTACAGATACTCGTGCTCGCGCTGATCCCCGGAGCGGCCCAGCAGCGTCGGGGTCATGTCGATCCCGTCGATACCCTCCGGGGAAGCAACCCCGGCCAGACCGGCAAAGGTCGGCAGCATATCGGTAAAATATCCTACATGATCCGTGGAGGCGGCCGCCTCCACGCTTCCCGGCCACCAGGCAATGGTCGGCACGCGGATGCCGCCTTCGTACAGGTCCCGCTTGAAGCCTCGAAGCGCTCCGTTCGAATCGAAATATTCCGGATCATGCCCCCCTTCGCGGTGCGGGCCGTTGTCGCTGGTGAAGAAAACGAGCGTGTTTTCGGCAATGCCGTGTTCTTCCAGCCGATCAAGCACACGGCCTATGTCGGCGTCCATCCGGGTAACCATCGCAGCCATCCCCTTCTCGGCCTCCGGCCAGTCCATGTGCTCGTAGCGCCCGTAGTCAGGGACTTCCATGCCGCGGGGTCCCGCTTCATTGTTGGCGTGGGGAATCGTCAACGCGAAATAGAGCATAAACGGCCCTTCCCGGTTCCGGTCGATGAAGGCCAGCGCCGAATCCGCAAAAAGATCGTGGCTGTAGGTGATCTTGTCGATGGCTTCGCCGGCGCCGTCCCCTCGGCGCGGTTCGGGCATTCTGTTGCCGGCTACCGATACGCTGTCCTCGTTATGGAAAAGAAATTCGGTATAGTAATTATGGGCGTGCCGCTGCCCGAGATAACCGAAAAAATAATCGAACCCCTGGAGATTCGGGTGCCCCGGCGTATCGGGACCGCCCAGCCCCCACTTGCCCACCAGGCCGGTCCGGTACCCGGCCCCCTTGAGCACTTCGGCAAAGGTCACGACCGAATCGGGGATGGGCTCCTGCCCGTAAGGGAGTATTTCCCTGTTGCCCCGGATGTAGGTATGCCCCGTGTGCCGCCCGTCCATGAGCACGCTGCGTGACGGAGCGCACACGGTAGAACCCGAATAAAACTGCGTGAACCGGAGGCCTTCCGCCGCCATGCGGTCGAGGCTGGGCGTCGCGATGCGGGTCTGCCCGAAAACCCCCACATCTGCGTAGCCGAGATCGTCGGCCAGAATAAATACGATGTTCGGCGGAGCGCCGGCAACTCCCTCGCCAGCGGCTCCGTCCCCTCCACGGTCGGACGCGCCGCATCCGGCAAGCCCCCATGCCGTCAGAAACAGCGTGAGCAGTACGGCCAAACGCGGCCTTTCCCATCGAAGCGATTCAAGTCTCATAGCTGAAAAATCTCTATTCGTATTCCTGTTTAAGAAGCCACGGATCCGACGTGCGCACCTCGAAATCCCACAGCATGTCCCGGTAGGCAGCCAGTACCTCCGCGTACTCCGGAAGATACGCCAGATTTTCCGATTCCCACGGATCGGCGCGCATGTCGTACAACTCGAATTCGGGGCGATGTATGTAATCCTGCACGGAGCGTACCCCGTAGCGCGCATCCGCCCCTTGCCGGTACGCCTGCTGCCAGGTGGACGCCGCCCACAAATCCGTGGCGAAGGGGAAGGGAAGGTCGTGCGCCACATTCCAGATGAGTTTGTAGTCCCGATCCCGCACCACGCGCATCGGGTAATACATCTGAATCTCGTGGAACGTGTGCGATGCGTAGACGCGATCGAATCCGGCCCCGCCGCCCCCTTCCAGAACGCCAAGGAAGGAACGTCCGTGCAAGCCGTGCTCGTCCGGCAAATGCATACGAATCCCTTCCGACTGCACCTGCTGCGAATACGTCGGCTCGGCGATCCCGGCGAAGTCCAGGATCGTCGGGGTAATATCCGCCCAACTCACCATGGCGCCGGTCACCACGCCGCGTTCCGCCGCATCGGGATGGCGAACGATCAGCGGAGAACGCAAACCGGGTTCGTACACGGTCGTTTTGGCGCCCGGCATGGCGATCCCATGGTCCGACAGGTACAGCATGAGCGTGTCGTCGTAGCGGCCCGCTTCCTTCAGCACCTGCACCAGATATCCGAATCCCTGATCGATACGCGATACGGACTGGTAATACTGCGCCAGTTCGGCGCGCGCAGCCGGCGTATCGGGAAGCCAGGGCGGCACGACCACTTCCTCCGGATCATAGATAACGGGATCGATGCCGGGATAACCCGCCGGACGGTTGCCGAAACGATCCGGCGCCAACGCCTCATCCGAGGTGGCGCCCCCTCCCCGGTGCGGGTCGCTGGTGGCGATATAAAAGAAGAAAGGGCGCTCGCTTTCCGCTTCGAGGAAAGGACGGGCATGGTCCACCATCGTCACGACGTCGCGGGTATCCCCGGGAATGGTTTCTCCGAAACGGAAAACGGCCTCCGGCGCCACATGGTATTTCCCGGCGCGGGCGGTGCGGTAGCCTGCTTCCTCCAGCAATACCGGCAAAGAGAGGATATTGTCGAACGCCATGAAGTGATGGAAATCATGCACATGGCCGTATTGCCCGTTGCGGTGGTTGTGCAACCCGGTAAGCAACACGGAGCGGCTGGCGCTGCAACTGGCGGTCGTCGCGAACGCGTGCGTAAACAGCATGCTCGCGTCGGCGAACGCGTCGAGATGCGGGGTTTGAAGGACCGGATTCCCGTACGCCCCCGTGTCCTGTCCATGATCGTCGGCGACGAAGAGCACGATGTTGCGGTTGGACCGATCGGGGGATGCATCTGCCTGGGCAATGGAATCTCCGGGGGTAAATCCGGCCAAAGTCAGGGAAACGGCGAAAATGACGCAGGCGTCCGGCAAACGCATGGCAGTAATTATCTATCTTAGGGTTCTGAACGTGGATTTTATGATACGAATGCACAGGATAATGCACCTGCTTCCGCAAAAACAGAAGCTCCTGTTGCTGCTTGCGGCCCTGACCGTGTCCGCCTGCGTGCAGGCGCAGACCCCTTCGTCCGAGGCGCCCGACCCCATCACTGTCCTCACGGCTGGAGGGGGCTCTTCCCACGACTTCGACCGGTGGTTCCATGAAGAAGATGCGGATATCCTTGAAGAAGCCGGTATCCATGCGGCCTATACCGACGTACCCGCCCACATACTTCCCGCCCTCGACACGCTCGACGTACTCCGCATCGTGACGAACCAGCCGATGACCGACCCGGAATTGCACGAGGGCGTGTTTTATTTCGTCGGGGCGGGCAAAGGGCTTGTGATCGGCCATCCGGGAGCATGGTACAACTGGTTGAACTGGCCGGAATACAACCAGGAACTCGTGGGCGGAGGGGCCCGGAGCCACCGGCAATACGGCACCTTCACGGTGCAGGTGATCGAACCCGACCATCCGGTGATGGCGGACGTGCCGGCCGAATTCACTATCGAAGATGAATTGTACCGCTCCGAACGGGACCCCGAAGGCTCGTCCATTCATGTGCTCGCCGAAGCGGAAGAAGTCGAAACCGGCGAAACATACCCCATCGTGTGGACCGTCCACCATACGAACGGGCGGATCGTCGTCAACACGCTGGGCCACGACGGCGCAGCGCACCAGCACCCTGCGTACGCCCGTATCCTTCGCAACAGCGTGGAATGGGCCGCCCGCCGCACCCCATAGTCTCTCGCACACAATAGCATTGCTTCTCATCCAACGCACAACCCCTGCCATGCGTCGTTTTGCTTCCCTTGCAGGCGTTCTTCTTCTCGCCGCCGTTTTCTGCTCCGCCGCCACCGCCTCGCCAGCGCCCCGGCCGGACGACAAATCTACCGTGTCCGCCCTGTTCCTCGGTGACCACGGGCACCACCAACCCGCAGCCCGTGCCCAGCAAATCATCTCGGCACTGTACACAATGGGCGTGGACATCTTCTACACGGACGAAGTCGAGGCCGTAAATCTCGAAAACCTGCGTCAATTCGACGCGGTGGTGTTCTACGCCAATTATATGGAGATGACGGACGCACAGGAACAGGCCCTCCTCGATTACGTCGCGGAGGGCGGCGGATTCGTTCCCCTGCATAGCGCCTCGGGCATGTTCCGCAACTCGGAGGCCTACATCGCGCTCGTCGGCGCGGCCTTCGACAGCCACGGCATCGGCGTCGTGCGTACGGAACGCACGGATGCAACCCATCCCGCCATCCTCGGCGTCCCGGAATTCGAAAGCTGGGACGAAACGTACATCCACAAGCACCACAACCCCGACCGCACCGTGCTCGAAGTACGCCACGAGGGGGATCATACCGAACCCTGGACATGGGTGCGGACGCACGGCGAGGGAAGAGTTTTCTACACGGCCTGGGGGCACGACGAGCGGACCTGGTCGCAACCGGGATTCCAGCAACTGGTTGCGCGGGGCATAAAATGGGCCGCTGGAGACTGGGCGCTCGATGTCGTACCCAGATCGATGCTGTACGAATACGTCGACGCCGTACTGCCTTCCCTCGAATACAACTCGAACCCGGAAAACGAGCGCAAACTACGCCCCATGCAGTTGCCCCTGGACATCGAAACATCCATGTCCCGCATGGTCGTGCCGCCGGGCTTCGAAATCGAGCTCTTTGCGGCGGAGCCCGACATCGTCAAGCCTATCTACATGGCATGGGACGAACGCGGAAGACTGTGGATTGCAGAAACCATCGATTATCCGAACCAGCTCCATGAAGAAGTCGGGCAGGGCAACGACCGCATCACGATTCTGGAAGACACCGACGGAGACGGCCGGGCCGACTCGTTCAACGTGTTCGCCGAGAACCTGAGCATCCCGACCGGATTCGCCTTTGCGAACGGTGGTGTGGTGGTGGTGCAGGCCCCGTACACCTTCTTCCTGAAAGACACCGACGGAGACGACAAAGCCGATGTGCAGGAGGTCCTCTTCGAAGGCTGGGGAACGTTCGACACCCACGCGGGGCCCAACAACATCCGGATGGGCTTCGACAACTGGATATGGGGCGTCCTGGGCTATTCGGGCTTCGACGGAACGGTCGGCGGCGAAGCCCATCGATTCCCGATGGGCTTCTTCCGCTTCAAGCCGGACGGGTCCAAACTTGAATTCGTGCGGATGACGAACAACAACACCTGGGGATTCGGCTTCAGCGAGGAAGGCATCCCCTTCGCCTCGACGGCCAACAACAATCCCAGCGTGTACATGCCCGTCCCGAACCGGTATTACGAGGCGGTGCGCGGCTGGACCCCCGTCCGGCTCGGCACGATTGCCGAAGACCGGCGCGTACACCCCGTGACGACCCGCACCCGCCAGGGAGACTTTAAAGGAAATTACACGGCCGCGTCCGGACACGCCTTGTACACGGCGCGCGATTTCCCCGAGGAATACTGGAACCGCATCGCATTCGTCGCCGGGCCGACCGTCCGCACGCTGGGACGATTCGCTATGGAATCCGACGGCAGCGACTACAAGGCGCTCAACAAGTGGAACATGCTTGCCAGCGACGACGAGTGGACCATTCCCATCCTTGCCGAGGTGGGCCCCGACGGCGCTTTGTGGATGGTCGACTGGTACAACTACATCCCGCAGCATAACCTCGGCCCGTTCCGGGAAGGCTGGGAACACGGACAAAACAATGCGTACGTGACCGATCTGCGGGACCGCGAGCACGGCCGCATCTACCGCATCGTGCACAAGGATGCGGATCCGGGCGAGTCCATGGACCTCTCCGGCGCTTCGCCGCAGGAACTCGTCGCCGCGCTCCGGCACGACAACATGTTCTGGCGACAAACGGCCCAGCGGCTCCTTGTGGAACGGGGCGAACAGGATGTGGCAACGGACCTGTACGGCCTCGTGCGCGATACGTCCATGGATGGCCTTGGCCTCAATCCGGGCGCATTGCATGCCTTGTGGACGCTGCACGGCCTGGGCATGCTGGACGGCTCCCATGACGAAGCCTTCGGAGTGGCTGCAGAAGCACTGAACCATCCCTCCGCAGCCGTGCGCCGAGCCGCCGCCAAGGTTCTGCCGCCGACCGACGCCTCGCGCAACGCGCTGATGGCGAACAACGTGCTGGAAGATGAGGACGCGCGCGTGCGGCTTGCCGCATTGCTCGCCCTCGCGGATGCTCCTCCCTCCGACGAGACAGGTGCGGCCGTGTTCGCCATGCTCACCGCGCCCGAAAACGCTCAGGATGCGTGGATTCCGCACGCCGCCACGGCGGCGGGAGCGAAACACGCGCGAGGATTCCTGCGGGCCGCAAACAACGCGGACGTCTTGACGGGCGCCGTCAAGGAGGCCGTCGGTCATGCCTCGTTCCACCGCATGAGCGGCATCCTGGCCGGGGAAATCACGGCGATGGACATGACCGGGAGTACAGAGGAAGAAGCAGGTGTTTCGCGGGGAGGTACGCGCCCGGACCGGGACGGGGTGATTATGATCGCTTCCGTAGGGGATGAGATGGCCTTCGACACCCGGCTCATCGAGGCCACAGCCGGCGAACTCGTCACCATCCGGTTCGTGAATAACGCCACCTCGCCGGCCATGACGCATAACGTGGTCATCCTGGAGCACTGGGAATACATCAACCCGGTGGGCCTGACGGCGCTCGCCGCAGCGGAGCACGACTACATCCCGCCGGAACACGAGGAAAAAATACTCGCCTTCACCCCCACGGCGGGGCCCGGAGAAAAGGTGCAGGTGACATTCACCATGCCGCCCCCCGGCGACTACCCGTTCATCTGCACCTACGGGGGCCACTATGTGGCGATGCAGGGCGTGCTGGTTTCGCTGGATCCGGAAGAGGAGCCAGAAGGAGATAACTGACCAGGCCCTAAACCCATGCCCGACGATCGAACCCTGCGTTTTGTCACCGCCGCAGAGGCGGAGGTGGAAGAAGCCCCCTGGGGGCCCCATCACTGGTTGTGCCGCCCCGGACTGACCGAGGCCGAAGACCTTCTTATGGTGCGGGTGCACATGCCGCCCGGGGATGCGCACCAGTTTCATCGCCATCCGGCCCTCGAAGAAATCATCTACGTGATTTCCGGAATGGCGGAGCAATGGGTGGACGAAGAAAAGCACCTGCTCGGTCCCGGCGAAATGGCCCACATTCCGAAAGATGTGGTGCACGCCACCTGGAATGCGGGGGACGAACCTCTGATCTTCCTCGCTATCCTGTCCCCCGCAACCTTCGAAGGGCCTGCCACCGTGGATATGCATGAGGAAGAACCCTGGCGTTCCCTCAAAACGCCCATCGACTACCCCTCGTCGAACTGAACGCTCGCGGCGGCCATGCCCCGGACCATCCTGCTCATCGGCACGCTCGACACGAAAGGCACGGAATACGAGTACGTGCGCGATCTCATCCGGGATCGGGGTTTCGGCACGCTGACCATGGATGCAGGCGTGCTCGGCGAGCCCGGCTTCATTCCGGACATTCCGGCGGACGAGGTAGCGGTGGCCGGAGGCGGTTCTCTGGCAGCGCTGCGGGAGCGGGCAGACCGGGGAGAAGCCGTCGATGTCATGATTCGCGGCGTCTGCCGTCTCACGCCGGAACTGTACGAGGCGGGCCGGTTCCACGGTGTGCTGGCGCTCGGCGGAGGGGGCGGCACGAACATCGCCGCCGCAGCGATGCAGACGCTGCCCGTCGGCGTTCCGAAACTGATGGTTTCGACGGTCGTCTCGGGGGATGTAACCCCTTATGTGGGCGTAAAGGACGTAACGCTGATGTATTCGGCGGTCGATATTGCGGGCCTGAACCCGCTGTCGCGACGTATTCTCGCCAATGCCGCCGGCGCCATCTGCGGGATGGTCGGACAGGACATGCCTGCGGCGAAAGACCGTCCCATCGTGGCCGCCTCCATGTTCGGCGTGACGACCCCCTGCGTGAACAACATTCGTGAGCGCATGGAAAAGGCCGGGTACGAGATGCTCGTTTTTCACGCCACAGGCTCCGGAGGACGCTCCATGGAAGGACTGATCCGGGACGGCTACGTGGCCGGCGTGGCGGATATGACCACTACGGAATGGTGCGACGAGGTGGTGGGCGGCGTGCTTTCCGCCGGTCCGGATCGCCTCACGGCGGCAGGCGAAGCGGGCATCCCCCAGGTCGTCTCGTGCGGAGCGCTCGATATGGTGAATTTCCGGGCCATGCATACCGTGCCCGAACCTTTTCGCGAACGCACCCTGTACCGGCACAACCCCAATGTAACGCTGATGCGCACGACCGCCGGAGAATGCCGGGAAATCGGGCAGCGCATCGCGGAAAACCTGAACAAGACCACGGGCCCGACGGTGCTCATGCTGCCGCTCAAGGGAGTCAGTATGCTCGACCGGGAAGGCGAACCCTTCCATGACCCGGAAGCGGATGAAGCCCTGTTCGATGCGCTGCGCCGGCACGTACGCCCTCCTGTCGAACTCGTGGAACTGGACCTCCACATCAACGACACAGCCTTCGCCGACGCGGTCTTCGAACGGCTGATCGCCCTGATGACGTAAAACACATAGACCCATGCCATTCATTCCATACGAGGAGTGCCTGCAACGCCTTCGCAATCAGGCAGCGGCGGGCAAACCGATCATAGGCGCCGGCGCCGGAACCGGCATCTCCGCCAAGTTCGCCGAGCGCGGCGGCGTCGATCTCATCATCATCTATAATTCCGGGCGCTACCGCATGGCGGGCCGGGGCAGCGCGGCGGGCCTGATGGCCTACGGCGATGCGAACGCCATCGTCATGGACATGGCCGGCGAGGTCCTGCCGGTCGTCCAGGATACCCCTGTGCTGGCGGGCGTATGCGGCACCGATCCCTTCCGGCTGATGCCCGTCTTCCTGAAGCAACTCAAGGAAATGGGCTTCGACGGCGTCCAGAACTTCCCCACCGTGGGCGTGATCGACGGGAATTTCCGGCAGATTCTGGAGGAGACGGGCATGAGTTTCGACCTCGAAATCGAAATGATCCGCGTGGCGCACGAACTCGACATGCTCACCTGTCCGTACGCCTTCGATGAAGCCCAGGCCACTGCCCTGACCGAGGCCGGCGCGGATATCGTCGTGGCGCACATGAATACCACGGTGAAGGGATCCATCGGGGTGAATCCCGATACGGCGCCGACACTCGCGGAATCCGCAAAACGCGTACAGGCGATTCACGACGCAGCGAAAGCCGTCAATCCCGATGTGCTCGTGCTATGCCACGGCGGTCCCATCGCGGAGCCGGACGATGTGCAGTACATTTTCGACCACACAGAAGGCATCGTCGGGTTCTTCGGCGCGTCCAGCGTGGAACGGCTCGCCACCGAACCGGCTATCGAGGCGCAAGCGAGGCGGTTCAAGGAATTGCGGATATAGTTAAGGACATGGGGTGCGTATTTTCAGGTAACGTAAACGTGCGGCATTCTACCGGTTCGCAGGCGTGTCTCGGGCCCTACGTTACCTGAAAATACGCATCCCCATGCCCCTACCGGACAACCGCGTCAGTCCCTTTCCACGATCTCCCGTTCGCAGGCGCTTCCCGGGCCCTGCGTTACCTGAAAATGCGCATCTCATGCCCTTTCAGGAGGCTGCGAGAAGTACGCGAATTTAACCGGAGTATTCCTGGAAATATAGACGAATCGTCTACAGGGCCTGTTAACACTATACAGCAATGCTCTGCGGGGCCTATTTTTCTGCCAGGCCAGGCGCCGCGAGCGCAGTGTGGCCCAGCCACATAAGCGAGCGGCAACGCCGCATGGCGGGAAAACAGGCCCCGCCCTTCGGGTTCCGCCGGTCACGGCGTCACTCTTCGTTGCTCGTCGCTCATTTGGAACCACCAAACTTCACTCCTCGCGCCTTGATTGACGCCGTGCCTGACGGAACAGAGCGCCGCTGTATAGTGGTAACAGGCCCTAAAGGGCCATCACCCGCAATCCCAAACTGACGGTGCGCCCGTACAGCGGACCGTATACATAGGTCGTGTCGAAGGATTCGCCGAACGGACGGTCCGGGTCAACGAGCGGCGAGGGCTGGGCATATCCGAACACATTGCGGACCGACCCGTAGATCTGCACGACGCCTGACCCGGCGATATCCAGGTCGTACGTAACCTGCACATCGTGCGTGGCGAATGCAGGAGACCATGCCGGTCTGGAGAAAGGCGGCGGATATTCGGGAAGTTTCATCGGGCCGGTCAACACGGCCGTGTAGTCGACGGTCCAGCGTTTGGAATGCGTCCACGTAACGCTTGCATTGCCCTGATAATCAGAAGCGAACTCGATCGGCGAGCGCTGCCCGTATTCTTCCCGAAACACATCCATCGCCGTGAAGCCGACCGAATAACGCAGGGACGGCCTGCCGAAATTCTGCGACAGGGTTGCGGACACACCGCGTGTCACGGCAAAGCCGTCCAGATTCGCGTACCGGATCTCGCCGGGGACCGAGTAATCGGGTTCGATCTTATTCGAGAAATGCGTATGGAAGACATCCACGCCAAGGGTCAGCGGATTCCCGCCGAACGGCACGATCTGCTCGCCGCTGGCCGCAGCGCTCCAGGATCGTTCCGGATCCAGATCTTCCAGCACAACGGTCGCGCGCGTCCCGGCGTAGGCGGCATGATCTTCCGTGAACAGATTGACAACCCTGAATCCGGTGCCGGCGTTCAGACGCAGCGTCGTGCGATCATGAGGCCGCGCCTTGAAAGCAAGTCTCGGAGAAAATATCCAGCCATGGTCGCGCTGACGATCCACCCGGAGTC
Organism: Bacteroidetes bacterium SB0662_bin_6; assembly: GCA_009839485.1. Lineage (NCBI taxonomy): Bacteria > Pseudomonadati > Bacteroidota > Bacteroidetes bacterium SB0662_bin_6. Next base: position 11,550 of record VXPQ01000020.1, on the reverse strand, counting down.
CTGAAAGCAGGCGCATGGTCCTTGCAAACGACACTTCGTGCTGCGTGAATACGCCGGGGATCCAGCGTCTGTCGGGGCGATTTTCAAGCAGGCGGCCCGCAGGGTCGAAACGCCCGGTCGATCCGGTGTTATCGTCATAACTGTGTCCGCGCAAGTCCGCGCCGACAAGTACGGACTGGCGGGTTCCGGGCCGGTATTGCCGCGCCAACCGACCGAAGACGCCGCCCTGACGCGCCCGGTAATACTGGTCTCCGTAATAACTGTCCTGTACATGATCGTTGGCCGCAAATTCCAGCCACGCGCCCCGATCCGGCGTCAGCGCATACATACCGAGCAATTCGGCGCGCTCCGTGCGGATGGTTTCGCCATAGTACTCCGTAGATCCGCGCAGCGCGGTATGGAAGCGATCCACGAAAGAACGAGTGCCGCCGAGCCGGTCCTCCGCATAATAGCGCCCGGAAAGACTCAGGCGCTGCCGGCCCTGGCGGTCTGTTTTCCCGAGTTTTGCAAATAACGAGATGCGCTTGTTCAGCGGAATATCCGTGAAGCGGTCGCTGTTCTGATCCACGAAGCGCTGGTTGTATGCAAGCGTTCCCGACAGCAAACCGCTCCAGGAACCCCGCAACGGGACGAAGCCGAAATCCGCCGAGTATTCTCCATGATCGTTGGCGAAGGCGGCGGCGCTGAATCTCGGCGAAACGCGCGGGGATTTCGTGATGATATTGATGACGCCCGCGAGCGCCTCCGTTCCGTATAATGTGGACATCGGCCCCTTGACCACTTCCACCTGCCGAATGAGCGCCGGGCTGATGCCGTTCAGGCCATACACGGTGGCAAGGCTGCTCATTACGGGCATCCCGTCGATCAGTACGGCGGAGTACGGCCCATCCATGCCGTAGATGCGAATGTTGTTCGTGCCGCACACCCCGCAATCGATCTGCTGGCGCAAACCGTTTACCCGGTCGATCGCCTGCATAATGTTCGAGGTGGAGGTTTTCGCCAGGTAGCTTGACGAAACGACATCCACCTTCACCGGGGAATCCCGGACAAACGTTTCCACAAGCGTGCCGGTGACCACCACGCCTTCGTTCTCGATCACGGCCTCCCGGAGCCGGATGGGCTGTTCGAGGTGTTCATCCTCTTCCAGTACAATAACGTATTCGGCGGTTTCGTACCCTACGGCGGAAACAACCAGCGTCCACGTTCCGGCAGGGATTCCTTCGAGACGGTACGCGCCGTCCGCATCGGCCGCGGCGCCGTACGTTGCGCCCGCCACCCCCACATGGGCAAACGGAACCGGCAGACCGCCGGACGTGACGGTGCCCGTAACAAGCGTACGGGCAACGGATCCCTCCGCCGGCATCTGGGCTAAGGAAGCATCAGTCAGTACAGCCAGCGCCGCCAGCACGCACAGGATCGGAACGGTGCGCATGGCGGATCACGGGGTCGATGACGCGATGTGACGTTCGGCAAGACGCAGCGTGCGTTCCAGCGGACCGGCTTGCGTGAAGCCGCGCAGCGCCACCACCGTAACCCCGTCCGGAGAAATCACTGCGAATGCAGGGGGTGTCTGCAATCCTTCGGCCCGCACCCACAGGAAAGCGCGTTGATCCGCAAAGGAACCCGGCTCGGGCCGCTCGGACAGATCCATTTTGGCCTTGACGAACCCACGCAGCCGGTTTCCCAATTCCGGAAGCACATCGGTCTCCATACGGTAACAGGGGCCGCACCAGGGAGCGCGCACGTATACGAAGAGAGGTTTGTGTTCTTCCGCGGCTTTCTCGAGGGCTTCGGTAAACCCCAGCCACTCGGTCTCCGCCCCCTGAGCCGTTGCCTCGACGGTCGGAATCAGAAAAAGAAGTATTGCAGGGACGAGCCGCCTGCATACGGACCGGAACAGGGTAGCGTGGAATTGCATTTTAATCGCATAAAAATTTTTTTAGCCATGACTAAAATAATAATTGGATAGGGCAATGTCAAGTCAATGAAATCGGCGTATAGTTAAGGACATGGGGTCAACCCCTTTCTACAATCTTCCGTTCCCTGTCGAGGTCCCGGTTGTAGGCCTCTTCCCTGGTGAACTTCTCCGGATAGCGCGCCCGCAGTTTCGCAATGTTGATGCGCTGGACTTCTTCCTGATCGACACCCAGCGCATCCCGGATCACGGCCATGTACCATTCGAGATCGCCCAACTCCTCGACCAGATTGGGTTTGTCGAGCGTGCCTCCGTAGTAGAGCGCACGCTTTATGGCGTCCAGCAACTCGCCCGCTTCGGTGGCAAGGCCGATGGCCCCGTGCAGGAGTTCGGGCGATACGGCGCCTTCATCGCTGCCGTTCCCTATGTGAAACTGCCGGGACAAGGTGCGCAGGGCGTCGGACTGATAACTGGACGAGGAATGGGAGGACATGGCGATAATGGTCTGAGATGAAACCGGAATGAGCGGTGGTTCGGACAAACGCAGTGAAGGAAACAGAAATCGGCCCGCTCAACGCACGCCGAGCAGGAGATCGGTAAGCAACTGGTCGATTTTTTCGTAGGCCAGGCCCCGAGAGGCCAACTGGCCCCGGTCAAAGGAATGCTCCCGCAGCGCTTCCGCCGCCTGCCGGGAATAGCCGCCCGCATACGACGGGAATTCGGCGGAGGCCTGCTGCGCCTCGGCAAGCAATGCCTGGATGGCCTCGTCTTCCGCGAACGCCTGCGCCTTCTCCTTGAGGATCAGGTAACTCCTCATGCACCCGCGCGCAAAATCCCTGACTCCCTCGGCATCTTCGGTCCGATAGGCATGCGCGTCGAAATGGCGCGGGCCGTCGTAGCCGACCTCTTCCAGCAGTTTCACGAGGAAAAACGCGGGCTTGAGGTTGTGTGCGGCGAACCGGAAATCCTGGTCGTAGCGGCCCGGATTCTGATCGTTCAGGTCGATATGGAACAGCTTGCCCGCATCCCACGCCTGCGCTACGGCATGCGTGAAGTTCAGCCCGGCCATGTGTTCGTGGGCCACCTCGGGATTCAGGCCCACCATGTCGGGGCGATCCAGCGTACCGATGAATCCCAGCATGGAGCCCACCGTGGGAAAATAGATGTCGCCGCGCGGCTCGTTCGGCTTCGGCTCCAGCGCGAAACGCAGGTCGTACCCCTGATCCACCGCATATTCGCACAGAAAATTCAGGGCCTCCCGCATCCAGCCCAACGCATCCACCGGATTCTTCGTGGCGTCGGATTCGGTCCCTTCGCGGCCTCCCCAGAAGACATACGTCGTGGCTCCGCATTCCACGCCGAGATCCATGGCGCGCATGGTTTTGTGGATGGCGTACGCCCGGACCGCCGGGTCGTTGGCGGTGAAAGCTCCGTCCCGGAAGGCCGGGTCCGTGAACAGGTTCGTGGTAGCCATCGGCACCTTCAGGCCTCGCTCGTCGAGCGCCTGTTTGAAGGAACGCACGATTTCGTCCCGTTCCCGAGCCGTCGCATCGATGGGCACCAGATCGTTGTCATGGAAATTGACCCCGAAGGCGCCCACATCGGCCAACATGTGGACGATTTCGACGGGGGAGAACGGCGCGCGGACCGGTTCTCCGAACGGGTCCCGGCCCACGTTTCCGACGGTCCAGAGACCGAAGGTGAACTTGTCTTCAGGCTGCGGGCGATAGGAATCGGACATATTTAATTGATCAGAGGAGACAGGGAGCAGGCGCTCGGAAAAATTCGTATCCCGAAAGGTACGCGCCAGAATATTGCGTTTCGTCTGGTTTCTCCACTCTTTCTCCACCCGTTGTCCACGTATTTATCCACCGCCGTGACACGTATTCCGTTTATGGGAATGCATACACGGGAAGAAATACGGGTGCATGACTCAATGGGCGCAATCATGAATGGATTTGCGCCCTACTTCCCAAATCCTATCTCCGCCAGCACCGGCAGATGATCGGACGGGAAGCGATCGTTGGCAGTCTTATCCGGCAGAATGCGATGGGCGTACACACGCACGCCATCGCCGACGAAGATGTAGTCTATTCGGCCCCCGGGCACAATGGCCTCGAAACCATTCCAGGTGGACATAGGCCCTTCGTGGGGCTGCTCCGAAGCATACAGGGCATCGGAAAACGCATCTGCGAGTACAGCGTAAGGAGCACTACCCTCTCGCACATTGAAATCCCCCGTAAGCAAGACGGGCAGGCTCCCGGTCCCTTCGTCACCCTGTTCTCCCGACTGTGCGGTTGCCAGTTCGTCGAGGCGTTCGACTATCAGTTCCGCGCTGCGGGTCCGGGCCTCCGCGCCCCGGTGATCGAAATGCGTGTTGACCGCCAGAAACGCCTCGCTTGTCTGCCGGTCGCGCAGCACCGCCCAGGTTGCAATGCGCTCCAGCGCCGCATCCCATGACCGGCTCCCGGGGATATCCGGCGTTTCGGACAGCCAGAATGTGCCCCACCGCAGGGTATCCAGGCGGTCGCGCCGGTAGAAAATCGGGGCGAACTCTCCCTGTTCCATGCCGTCCTCGCGGCCCACGCCCAGCCATGCGTAGTCGGGCAGCAACGCTTCCAGATCATCGATCTGCCTCTTCAGCGCTTCCTGAAGTCCCGCAACATCCACCGCCTGGGACCGGATCATGTCCGCCACCGCCTCCTTGCGATGGGGCCAGGCGTCCGGGCCGTCTTCCGGGTTGTCGTACCGGATATTGAACGACAGAACGCGAAGCGTATCTCGTGCGCTTCCCTCCGGCCCTACGGGTGTCTCCGGGTTGCATGCCGTCAGCACAAGGCCCGGCAGACTCAGCAGACTCATCAACAGGGAAAAAACGGGGATGGTCATGGTGTTGGGGAATGGAGGGTGTTGGGGTAGTGCGGACCGGGTTGCCTGCAATGTACAGATTCTTTGGCGTGGAGGCATGCAGGATATTAGGGCCTGTTAACACTATGCAGCGGCGCTCTGCGGGGCCTATTTTTCTGCCAGGCCAGGCGCCGCGAGCGCAGTGTGGCCCAGCCACATAAGCGAGCGGCAACGCCGCATGGCGGGAAAACAGGCCCCGCCCTTCGGGTTCCGCCGGTCACGGCGTCACTCTTCGTTGCTCGTCGCTCATTTGGAACCACCAAACTTCACTCCTCGCGCCTTGATTGACGCCGTGCCTGACGGAACAGAGCATTGCTGCATAGTGGTAACAGGCCCTAGGAAAGAAACAGAACACGAACATGGGTGGCATAACAGGCAGACAGGAGACGGAGGCATGCGAAAACGAATCCAGCGACCACTGACCGCTTTCCGTCGGATCGCACCGCTACACCGATGAGGACGGGTAACGTCGAAAATTCACGCCAACTACACCAAATGTACCCCCATTGTGTGTGTACTTTCGCATTCCGGCAAACGCCGTCCAGGCATGTTGCGCCGCAGGTTCACATTGTAACGCCCGTAGCCGTCCCGCCAACCCCTGAAATAACCGGAAACGATCATGTCCGAATACGCTCACCCCGAAGTGCTGGTCAGTACCGATTGGGTACAGAACCATATCGATGACGCCCGCGTGCGCATCGTTGAAGTAGACGTAAATACCGCCTCCTATGACGAAGGACACATCCCGGGCGCCGTTGGTTGGGCGTGGGATACCCAACTCTGCGATACGGTTCGGCGCGATATCGTCCCGAAAGCCGGGTTTGAGCAGCTCATGGCCGACAGCGGCATCTCCAACGATACCACTGTCGTGCTGTACGGAGACAGCAACAACTGGTTTGCCGCATGGGCCTTCTGGCAAATGAAGATTTACGGACACGCGGATGTACGGCTGATGAATGGCGGGCGCAGCAAATGGCTGGCCGAAGAGCGCATCCTGTCCACCGATCCCCCGAATCCGGCCAAATCCCGTTACACGGCCTCGGATCCGGATAATTCGATCCGGGCGTTTTTGCCCCAGGTCAGCGCAACGCTCGAGGGGCAATCCGCTGAACTGGTGGATGTTCGGAGTCCGGCCGAATTCAGCGGCGAACTGCTCGCCCCGGAGGGTCTCCCCGAAACCTGCCAGCGCGGAGGACATATCCCCGGCGCCGGCAATATCCCCTGGAGCAAGGCGTGCGCCGAGGACGGGACCTTCAAATCCGCCGACGAACTTCGGGAAATCTACGCCAGAGAGGGCATCACAGGCGCCAAACCGATCATCACCTATTGCCGAATCGGCGAACGGTCCAGCCATTCGTGGTTTGCATTGAAATACCTGCTCGGGTATAACGAGGTCATCAACTACGACGGCTCCTGGACCGAGTGGGGAAATCTGGTGGGCGCGCCTGTGGAGAAGGGGTAGGTCGGGATCGGGACAGTTCGCCGCATAGAGGCCCGACACGCTTTCAGGGAAACATCCGCCCGGCTGGCTGGCTATCTATTAATGTATTTTTGCCAAAAAATCGTGAATCACATCGGTTTTTCGGCGTATATTCATGCATAATTTTATATTTACCATGAATACAATGTGGCAACGACATGGCGATCACCCGACCCATAAAAAACCGTATCCAGGACTTGAAGCGGGCGTACGATACGTTGCGCCAAGGCAAAGAATCGCTGCTGGCCATGATCGACGAAGTGGAGATTCCCGAAACCGTGTACAACTCGAACGCGATCGAGAATTCAACCCTTACGCTCGAGGAAACGGAGCGAATCCTCTTGGAGCAGATGCTGTCCCGCAACGTGTCTGTACGGGAAATCTTCGAGGCGAAAAACCTGGCCAGGGTCATGGAATACAAACGCGCCAAAGCCGGGAACAGCGAGTTGAACAAAGACCTGATACTCCGTTTGCATCGAATGCTCATCGGCGGCATCGACGACAACATCGCCGGACGTTTTCGTCACCCGGGGGAATACGTGCGGGTGGGGATGCACATTGCGCCCGCGCCCGAACGCGTGGAGCGCATGATGGACGATCTGCTTGTCGAATATTCCAGCGATCTCGGCTCCTACTTCCTTGACAAGATTGCCCGGTTTCATCTCGATTTCGAGACCATTCATCCTTTTTGCGACGGCAACGGCCGCCTGGGGCGCGTACTCATAAATTTTCAACTCATCCAGCTGGGCCTGCCGGGCCTTATTCTTCGCAATGCGGATAAGGAACGGTACTACCAGGCGTTCAGGGAATACGGAAATCGCCAGGCGACCAAGGCGATGGAAAATATGCTGGCGGCGGCGCTCACAGAGTCCCTGCACAAAAGGCTGAGCTATTTGCGGGGAGAGGTCATTATCCGGCTGTCGGATTACATCAGGCGGCATGGGCTTTCAGCGCCTGCGATCACCAACGCCGCCCGTCGCCAGACCATTCCCGCGTTTCGCGAGAAGGGCGTGTGGAAGATCGGAACGGAATTCGTTTACGGGATCTGATATGCTGGACGCCGCCGGTATCCAGCAACTCCGCATCGACGACGCCCGGAGGGGCGGAAAAATGGGCGCTCCTGATCGGGTTGGTAGAAGTGATTCCGCGAGAAACTGTTCGGTATAACGAGTACGTGAAGGCTCGGCACGTTTAGGTTATGCTACTCTTGGTGTGTAGACTTATAAGCATCATATTCAATAAACTATTATGTATTCGCGTTTTCAGAGCACTACCGGAATAAAGTGGGCAACAAAAGACTTAGAGTTCCAAGTGCGGAATTGAGACAGATTCTTGCGGATAATATCCGCGCTTACAGAAAATCCAAGGACATATCCCAGGAAAGATTTGCCGAAATGTGTAGTCTCCATCGGACGTATGTGGGTTCGCTGGAGAGAGGAGAAAGGAATGCCACGCTAAGTACGCTGGAGATTCTGGCTGCGGCACTTGGAACGGATGTCCCAAAGCTCTTGACCAGAAAAGCGTTCGAAGATGGCGACTAACGGCAATGGACCGGATTCATACGCCGAAGCGATTCGGCGCAGTGGTCTGACGATCTACGATCCCATAGAGATTGGCGATCCAGAACTTTGGATTCCTGCCCCGAAACTCGAGAAACTGCTCAATGCGAAGATAACGGGCGCACCTCTTGAAGGCTTGCCGCTACGGACCCGGTCCAAGGTTGTAAAGGAACGGATTTGTCAAGCGCTCGGTTATCCGGTGCCGTCAAGTTTCAGAAAAACACATCCCAGGTTTCCGGGCCAACGTTTTGACACGTACATCCAGAAATCTAACAATTTGCAGATTTGGAATGAGGAGATTACCCCGGTACGGCGCTACGTGATCATCCGACTTGACGAGGATGACACCATCACTAAGGTGAAGGTCGTTACGGGGAATGTCCTGGCGCAGTTTGATACCACGGGCGCACTAACTCATAAATATCAGGCCCGGCTCATTTCCGGTGAAAGCAGTGCGGAGTTAATCGCCACAGAGGACACAGAGCGTCTCCGGCACATTGTTAGGCCCAGAACCAGCCTTGAATCCATTACATCAGATCCGGCCAGTTATCCTGAAGCAGGAAACCTATTGCCGATCAAGCAGATTTTTGAAGAGCTAAAAGCTCTGATCGGCGAAAGCTTTCCAGATGCGGGCCACGACCAGGAACGCAACCGGGGAGCGGCTTTGCACCGGTTGGTATGTAAGCGTTTAGGATATGTTGATTACCGGGACGATGGGCAATTCCCGGATATACTGCATCAGCTTCTTGAAGTCAAATTGCAGACATCGCCAACCATAGACCTTGGGCTTGTGTGTCCAGATAGTGAGGAAGTCCTTGATATACCGCAGATCAATGGCCAAAATATCCGACACTGCGACGTTCGCTACGCTCTGTTCTATGCAATGACGGACGGGCAATGTGTTACGTTGACACACTTTTTCCTAACGACGGGTGCAAAGTTTTTCTCACGGTTTCCGCAATTCCAAGGCAATTTATCGAACTGGAAGATACAGATTCCACTACCTGCCGATTTCTTCGATGACTAAACCGAATGATTCCCAAATCATGGCATCCAGTTCCCTTTGGAGATGGACGACATCCGGGGATGTGATGTTTTCGTATATCCGCTTTGCATGAGCGACAATCTTTCTGCCAAGAATGGTTTGGGGAGCAGGAAGGGGAAATTTCTCGACATACTGGGTGATGAAACGGCGACGGCCCGCGTAGAGCTTGTTATGGAAGCGGTAATCGTAGAACCGCTCAATGAAGGTCGAGTTACCGACAGCCGCTGCGATCCATAACAAGTCGGTCTGTTCCGGATTTTGACAGGTGAGCCAGTAACAGTCGCCATTGACGACGGAGCCGTCCAGATCGATCCAGAACGTGGGTTCGTTAGCAATGTCCCGGAAAACAAGTTTGGGACGCTGCCAAGCATTGGGGTCTTGAGGCACCCATATTTCGTACCACTCGCGACCTGCCTCGGTAACATATCGGCGCCTTTCGAGCGTGGCACGATGCGTGTTGAGATAGGCCTTGCTACGAGGATATTGCGCAAGATCGACGGCCCGACGACGACCGTTGGAAACCTCGTGCGGGTAGAGAATTTTGGTTGGCTTCTCCGCAATCAGCGGCTTGAAGCGACGAGCAATGTGGTGCGTTGTAAGCGGTTTGAGCAATTCGGGGCGGCCAGCCTCGGGCATGCTGTGCCAATCGTTTCGGACGAACACTTTGTCGGCGCAGGTCTTGACGCCGACACGGATTTTGCCGATGTCGCCGAATGTGCCCCAACTATGAGATTCCACTGCGGTTAGCCAAGTATCGGCATCTTTGGTGGCAATCCGCCAAACGCCATTGAATGTGCCGCTTGTATCCAGCTTGCCATGCCGAACATGGAAACGTCGCCCGTCGTCGATCCCGACGACGCCTTCCTCAGTTAGGGCGCTGATTGGATCCGTGGCTCGTTGGCGTATCGGCTCGGTGGTTTGATAGATTGATGTGAAGGCCGGGGGCTTCGGTGCATGACCGTTCCGGTTCTCGACGAGCAAAACGGCGGGTAGCACTGCTGCGTCGAATAGCTTCGTATCGCCCAAATCCCACACGTGCCGAATATTGAAACGCTCCAGCAAGGCTTGTCGAACAGCAGCCCCGGACTTGGTGGTCATAAAGCGGTTCGAAACAATAATTCCGGCAATGCCCTTGGGCTCAAGTACATGGGATATGCCCAGCATGAAGGCGTAATACATATCCACGCGACCTGACAGACCGAACTGCCTAGCCAGAAGTTGCGCCTGTGCGGCCCCCATGATCTGAGTGCGGACATAGGGAGGATTGGCAATGATGAGATCGTAGGCCGCGGGGGCAGCGGAATTAAAAAGGTTGCTTTGACCACCATATCCACAGTGTTTGAGAACAAACGTGAGGAAGTTGTCCGGCCTGAAATGGAGCGAAGCGTTCGGAAATTGTTGCTCGATTCGCGCAGTTGCGGTAGCAAGTGCCTCACGATTCGTCTCGAAACCATGCACCTCAATGGCGAGGTTTGACCGGTTAGCCAAGCCCTTGAGCAGGCTGACCAGCAGTTCTCCATGCCCGATAGCAGGATCGAGAATGCGGATCCGGCGATGGGTTGGCAGTTCGGCAGCGATCGCGATAATCTTGTCCGCAACAAAATCGGCAAGGACTTTGGGTGTGTAGGTAGCCCCTGCGGCCTTTTCTTCGGTAGTGAATTGATAACGCTCTGCGGAGCGCAACTGACGGGCCTCACTCATTACATCTCCTCCTAAAAGCTTCCGGCACAGGAATTACTACGCTACTCATAGTAATCTTTTTCAATGAGGATTGCAATGCAAATGTCGAGAAAAAATCGGCGGAAGCAACCATTCGATACGGCCACCAAGTATTACCTCGACAGAGGCGGCGCACGCCCATCACTCCCGATCCCCCTCCACGAAGTCGGACAAAGAGGCCAAATCGTCCGAATCCACGCCAGCGTCTCCCGCCATCCTTTCCCCAATACGCTTGAGAATATCCGTTGCGACCTCAAAGATTTCTTCCGGTGCGCGAACGGCTTCGCCCGTATACCGGCGGAGGGCAACGATCAGAGGCACCAATGCATCGGATTTCACACTATCACTCTCTAATATCTCAACAAGTTCACGAGTCGAAGCACCAGCCACAACTAAGTCAAGTACAATCCTTTGCATCCAATACATCATTGTCTCATTACCGGGGACAAATACGGCATACGCAGAACGGAACGTATCCATGGCGGCTTGGTGTTGCCCCTGAACCAACAGCACTTGCATCCGCATCCAGATTACCCGCAATGCGAACCGCATCTTGTCATCATCCGCCAAAACCCCAAGTTTTCGCTCAATCTCCTCACATGTGTGTAGAGCTTCTCCCGTATGTCCCATCTCGATTTGTCTCATCCCTTTTCGAGCCAACACCAAGATGACCATATCTTGAGGATTGGAACTGTCGCCAATGCGTGCAATCGCTTCGTCGTAGGTTGCAATCGCTGACGCGAATTCACCTAGTTTCCCTTGCGTATCTCCCTTTTGGGATAAAACCAAACTGATCCAGCGAAGCAATTCTGGTGTATCGCTGTCGCCAATGCGTGTAATCGCTTCATCGTAGGTCTCAATCGCTGACGAGAATTCGCCAAGTTGCCCCTGCGCATCTCCCTTTTGGAGTAAAACCCAAGCAACC
>VXPQ01000019.1 GCA_009839485.1 Bacteroidetes bacterium SB0662_bin_6 | reverse complement strand
GCCGGAGTCAGCCGCGCCGCGCCCCTGCGCGCCCCGACGCCAGCGCGGCCAAGGGCCGTGTGTCTCGCCGGGGGGGGGCCGCTCTGTTTCTAAAACGACACAACCCCCCGGCGCTGCGTCGCGCCGTACAGGCGCCGGAGCCCTTCGTCATTTTCCCGAATACGCAAAGTCACGGTCCGCAGCCCAGGGGCCCGCGTCCGCAACCCGCTGCCCTGGCCCGCACCTGTCCCTTTTCCTACACCAGCCCTTCGTATCGTTCAGAAAGACGCTGGAGCATTGCACGGGTCCGCATCGCACCGGCGCTTTCCTGCCGCATATCCGCAACAAGGCGTTTCAGATCGTCGAACGTATCCACATCGTACCATTCCGGAAGCATCTGCAGCGAAGCACCGCAGGAAGCAACACGGGCGGCAGTCTGTTCGAAAACAGCCTCGTGGCTGTAGGTCATCCCTTCGAAAACCTGCGAAAACGATTCGTTCATGCCGATCAGGTAAAACCCTCCATCCCCGGTGGGACCAAGCACGACGGCGTCCCCCCCTTCGAGAAGCGAAAATCCCTCTCTTATCCATGCGGAAGGCAGCGTGGGATGATCCGTCCCGATCAGGATCACCCGGCGATGCCCTTCGGCGAATGTTTCTTCGAAAGCCTGCCTCATGCGCTCCCCGAGACCCTCTCCCTTCTGGCGAAACACGTTCTTCCCGACCCACCGGGTATATATATCCCCCCATTGGGCGAACCTATCCCCATGTTGGGCTGGTATGCCTCTCCCCGGCGGCGATCCGTCAAGCGCCAGATACAGGCGAAGCGTCACCCCGAGCCCCTGGTACTGATCCAGCGCATCCTGCAGAAAAGATTCGTAGAGACGGGCGGCATCCTCCGGAGACAGGGGCGGCGTCAGACGAGTTTTGACCCGGCCGGGAACCGGAGGTTTGGCAAACACAATGAGGGCGGCGCTCATGGGGTTTCGGGCATGCGAATCATCCGGCGCAGGACACGATCGAACGCTTCGACAGCCCGGTCCACATCTTCGTCCGTCGTACTCCTGCCCACAGAAAAGCGCAGGAAGGCCGCCGCGGCAGCACGATCCAGCCCCATGGCAATCAATACATGACTGGGCTCGAGGGCGCCGCTCGTGCATGCAGAGCCCGCGGATACGCAGATGTTTTCCATATCCATGTTCAGCAGCAGCATTTCCCCGTCCATCGAATAGCCGTTTACGGGCGGAGCGACCACGCCAAGGATGTGCGGAGCCGCCTCGCCGGTATCGCAAGGGGTAACGATACGAACCCTTTCCCCGGCTACTGCTTGTATGCCGTTGCGGAGCCGCTCCCGCATCGCTTCGGCATGCCGCTTGCGGGATTCCCCTTCGTCAAAGGCGAGTTTCAGCGCTTTGGCAAAGCCCGCAATGGCCGCCACATTTTCCGTGCCCGCTCGGCGCCCGCGTTCCTGCCTGCCCCCCAGGAGTACAGGCCCCACATCGATCCCGGCACGTACGAACAGGGCGCCAATGCCCTTCGGGCCGTAAAATTTGTGTCCCGAGAGCGTCATCATATCCGCCTCGGGAATCATGGCGTAGCCCACCGTCTGCACCGCATCGCAATGAAACGTCAGCCCGCGGGCACGACATGCCTCAGCGATTTGCCGAACCGGCGACAGGGCGCCCGTCTCGTTGTTCGCATGCATGATGGATACAAGCGTCACCCCGGCACATGCCTCGCTGTCAAGCCCCCGAGCGATGTCCTCCATCGAAACCGCGCCGAACCTGCCGGGCTTCAGCATATGCACGGTCTTGCCGGAAGACTGCAACGCTTCCGCGGAACGAAGCACGGATTCGTGCTCGGCCGCACAGGTCAGCACATCGCCGGATGCGGCCCCAAGCGCCATGTTGTTGGACTCCGTGCCCCCACTCGTGAAAACAATCTCTCCCGGTTCAGCGCCCAGAAGAGCCGCCACCTTCTCGCGGCATTCCTCGACCGCGAAACGCGCCTTCCTGCCCAGAGCATGCACCGAAGAGGCATTGCCGAAGTGCTCCCCGAAAAAAGGCTGCATGGCCTCAATCACGCGCGCGTCAAGCGGCGTCGTAGCAGCATGGTCGAGATAGACGGGATTCATGATACAGACGGTTCGTTACACCGGGGACACCATGTAAAAACACCTTTTTGCCGAATCTGATTCATAGCTTGTTTGCGTGCCGTCCGAGGCATGGAATCATAACGTCCTATCCGCGCGAAAGTGAAGTGCTGAACGAAGTGGTTTTGATCAGAGTATCCGTAAAGAACCGGGTTCCCACTCGTTCAGGGACGAAAAACGCCATTCACGAAAATTGCAAAGTAACGCCAGTTTACAAACGGCTTTTGGGTTCGGCGAATGATCGCATTTATATGGAAACGTACCGGCTGTTCGCACGGTACTAAACTCGTTTCAGAGTGCAGTAACGCTGTTTCGTGTCTGCTGCATACCGTGGTCACCGGATTTTTGACGTGAGTTCAGCCATGAGTACAGCCGTTTCCCTGCACCATTCCTTACAGGGGTTTGCCGCGTCCGTAACAGAGAAATCCAACCAATTCATCGCAGGGGAGCCGGAGGAACAACTGCGCGCTCCGTTCGAGCGTTTTATGCAGGAGGTGGCTACAGGGTTAGACTCTGACATCGTCTGCACAGGCGAAGCGCCCTTGCCGGATCGCCTCGGCCGCCCCGATTACGCCATCCACCTGAACCGGTTACTGGCCGGATACGTCGAACTCAAGGCGCCCGGCGTCGGCGCTGACTCCAGACGATTTAAAGAACGTAACCGCAAGCAATTCAAGCGCTTCTCTTCCGTTCCGAATATACTCTACACGGACGGTAACGAGTGGGCGTTATATCGAAACGGCGAGCGCATCGGCGCGTTGGTTCGTCTCTCCGGCGATATCGCTGCCGAGGGATCAAGCGCGGTAACCGCTGAGGATGCAGACGCCGTACAGCGTCTCCTGAGCGATTTTCTTTCCTGGTATCCGCACATTCCTTTGGACCGCAAAGGTAATGTCGAACTAAAGGGGTTCGCTGAACTGTTGGCTCCTCTCTGCCGCATGTTGCGCGACGATGTATCCGATGCGCTCAAGGACGCCGCGTCTCCTCTTGTGCATCTTGCGGACGACTGGCGTCAGCTCCTGTTTCCCGATGCCTCGGACAACCAGTTCGCCGACGCCTACGCCCAGACGGTCGCTTTCGCCTTGCTATTGGGCCGCAGCGAAGGGGCCGATCCGCTCACGCTCGAAAGCGCAGAGAAAACCCTCAATGTGCAGCATAACCTGCTGTCGCGGGCTTTGAGAATTCTAACCGATGATGGGGCTCGCTCCGATATCGCCGCATCGCTCGACTTGCTGGTGCGCGTCATCGCGGTCGTACCGCTTGCGACGTTCGCAGGCCCCGGGGATCCGTGGCTCTATTTCTACGAAGATTTCCTCGCTGCATACGATCCCAAGCTGCGCAAGGACGCAGGAGTCTATTACACGCCGGTAGAGGTCGTCCACGCCCAGGTGCGCCTGATCGACGACCTGCTGGTTTCTCGACTCGGTAAGGCAATGGGATTCGCAGACCCCGATGTAATGACCCTGGATCCGGCAGTGGGAACGGGTACCTATCTCCTCGGCGTAATCGAACACACCATTGCCCGGATTAGAAACAAACAGGGCAAGGGCGCCATCCCTGGAGTGGCCAGCACATTGGCGCGGAACCTGTACGGTTTCGAACTGATGGCCGGTCCCTATGCCGTCGCAGAATTGCGCGTCAGCCGCGCCATTGCGGACCAAGGTGCTTTGCTTCCCCCGGACGGCATACATATCTATCTGACGGATACACTGGAAAGTCCCCACACGATCCCGGCAGAGCTACCTTTGTATCTACGTCCGATTTCTGAGCAGCACCGGAAAGCGCTGGATGTCAAGAACGGAGTGCCTGTAATGGTTTGTTTAGGTAATCCGCCTTATGATCGCCATGAAGCGGCCACGGAAACCAATAAAGCCCGCACTGGGAATTGGGTGCGTTGGGGAGACGGAAATGACCGTGTGGATCCTATTCTTCGCGTATTTATCGACCCGGTGCTTGCAGCAGGGCAAGGCGGTGATCTCAAGAACCTGTACAATCTGTACGTGTATTTCTGGCGTTGGGCGTTGTGGAAGGTTTTCGAGTACAAGAACGGCCCAGGTGTGGTCAGCTTCATCAGTGCATCAAGTTATATTCATGGAGATGCCTTTGGTGGAATGCGCGCACACTTGCGACAGCAGTGCGATGAGATATGGATACTCGACCTTGGCGGCGAAGGACGCGGTACACGTCAAAGTGAGAATGTATTCGATATCAAGATCCCTGTAGCTATCGCCGTAGCCTTCAGGGCAAATGCGATTTGCAAGAACAAACCGGCAGCAGTTCACTACGCCCGCCTTGAGGGAACGCGCAAGGAGAAACTCGCTGCGCTTGACGGCATAGAGAATTTCACTAATATCCAATGGGAGGAGTGCCCAAAAGATTGGCAGGCTCCGTTTCGCCCGGCAGGTAAGGGGGATTATTTCGCTTGGCCTCTTTTGACCGACCTGATGCCGAGGCAATTATCCGGCGTGAAATCCGGCCGAACCTGGGTGATTTCACCGCAACAGGTAAATCTTGACGCGCGTTGGCACACGCTGATGCAGGCTGACAAGGAAAAACGCAAAGGGCTATTCAAGGATTCTCCGACAGGGCGCAAGGCACATCGGCCTGCAAGCCAATTGCCCCCATCGGACGTTGAACTGCGACCCATTGTCGATCTTGAAAACGGATATCCTACCCCGAATATCGTTCGTTTCTCCCATAGATCGTTCGACAGGCAGTTTGTTTTCGGCGACGCCCGTTTGCTGGATCGGCCCGGGCCCGACTTGTGGCGCGCCCACAACGAACAGCAGGTGTATTTGACAAGTCTGTTAAAACACCCCCTTGGCAAGGGGCCCGCTCTTACAGCTTGTGCATATATCCCTGATGCCCATCACTTTCGAGGTTCTTATGGCGGGAAGGATGTTTTTCCTCTCTATCATTCCATTGATACTGCCCATCCAAACATTCTGCCAGGATTGCTCGATCGGCTCGGCAGAACCTATGGACACAACGTTACGCCGGAGGATTTTATCGCCTATCTGTATGGCGTAGCGGCCCAACCGGCCTTCACGGCCCGTTTCACCGTCGAACTAGAGACACGCGAGTTGCGAATACCCGTCACAAAGGATGCTGGATTATTCGAACAGGCTCGAAGCACGGGCGCCCGGTTACTATGGCTTCACACCTATGGCGAGCGGTTTGCAACAGGCGATGCGGCGTATAAGCATACCCCGTACGGTGTGGCCAAATGCATCAAGGCTGTCCCAGGCAACGCCGACGGGTATCCCGAAACGTTCTCGTACGACGAAACGGCCCAAACGCTGCATGTGGGTGAAGGGACATTTGCGCCGGTGACGCCGGAGGTATACGAGTTCGAGGTATCTGGCCTACAAGTCGTGAGGTCATGGCTCAAGTACCGCATGAAAAAGGGGGCAGGAAAAAAGTCGTCGCCGCTGGACGACATTCGTCCCGAATTCTGGACCAGCCAGTTCACTACCGAACTCCTCGAACTGCTCTGGGTACTGGAGGAAACGGTCAATGGTTACCCGGCGCAGGAAGCGTTGCTCAACGCGATCATCGAGAGCGATTGTTTCAAAGCGAATGAACTTCCCATGCCCCCGGAAAGGATGCGCAATATGAAAGGGGCGGGAACGCACGGCAGTTTGCTTTGATGGTTTGCAAAAATGCCGATTTGTAAACCATTGAGCGAGATTGAAGAACATCTTATAGGATACCGTTTTGAGTAAAAACTACTCCGAAATGGAGTAAAAATTACTCCAAAAAGGAGTAGAAATTACTCAAAAGAGGTAAAAAGGGGCATTGGAGCCTGGCGAGTTCCGCCAACGTGCTGCCACCGGTTCAGCCTTCGGGCTTTTTGCCCCGGCAACAATGTTTCCACCCGGTTATATTACAGGATACTCTGATCAAAACCGCTTCGATCAGCGCGTAACCATATACCAACCAGCAAGAAGCCATGGGGGACACAAACGTACGAAACACCGGGTTGACCCGGCGCAGATTCATTCAGTCATCGGCGGCAGCGGCGGCAGGCGCCTCTGTGCTCATGCGCTCCGGAAATTTCGCCTATGCGGCGGGGTCGGACACCATGCGGGTCGGCCTGATCGGATGCGGCGGCCGCGGCACGGGCGCCGCGGTGAATGCCGTCGAGGCAGCAGAGGGAATCGAGGTGTACGCTATGGGCGATCTCTTCGAAGACCGGCTGGAAGATTCCAGGCGACGCCTGCAGGAGCACATCGGCGACCGGCTCAATGTGACGGACGAACGCACGTTCACCGGTTTCGATAACTACCGGCATGTGATCGACAGCGACGTGGATTATGTAATTCTCGCCACGCCGCCGGGATTTCGTCCTGTGCAGTTCCGCTACGCGGTCGACTCCGGCAAGCATGTGTTCATGGAAAAACCCACGCAGGTCGATGTGGCCGGATACCACTCGATCGTCGAGGCGGGCACATTAGCCGATGAGAAGGGACTTTCCGTGGTCGCGGGTACGCTCTACCGCCGCCAGCCCAGTTTCATGGATGCCGTGGCCGAGATTCATGGAGGGCTGATCGGTGAAATCACAGGCGCCTATGCCTATTACATGACGGGGCCCATCTGGCTGCGCCCGCGCCTTCCCGGCATGTCGGATATGGAATGGCAATGCCGGAACTGGTATTACTTTACCTGGCTTTCGGGGGACCACATCGTGGAGCAGTTCGTGCATAACCTCGACATCATTCAGTGGGTTATGCAGCAAGTCCCCGAGCGCGCCATCGGAATGGGCGGGCGCCTTGCGCGCGTCGATCCTTCGTACGGACACATTTACGACCATTTTTCGGTGGAATATGCTTTTTCGGGCGATGTGCGCGTAGAGGCGAAATGCCGCCAGTTCGAGGGAGCCACCGGGCGTGTTACGAACCGCATCGTGGGCACCAAAGGGGTGGCCGATCTGCATCCCGACAGTTCGATCATCCGGTCGCACGACGGCGATGTGCTTTTCCGACGCTCCGAAAAGGGCAACAATGCCTATGTCGTCGAGCATACGGACCTAATTGCAGCGATCCGGGAAGGGCAGCCTGTCAACGAGACCCGTCAGATTGCAGACAGCACCATGATTGCCGTTCTTGGACGCGAGAGCGCCTACACAGGACAGCAATTGACCTGGGAGGATATGCTGACCGCCGATATGGACCTTGTACCGCACACGTTGGCTTTTGGGGATATGCCTCCCGAACCCGTCCCTGCGCCGGGACGCACCCGGCTCAACCGGTCTTTCCTCGTTGCCGGAGCCGGTCAATAACACCAAATAAATTCGCTCTATACGTACTATGGACCGACGACATTTTCTGGGTATGCTGGGAGCCGCCTCGGGGGGCGTCGCAGCCCTTGCCAGCGCCGTTCCCGGCTTCACGGTCGCATCATCCCGTGTCACCACGCATTCGTCTGCCCGTACATCCATGCCGGCTATCTATAAAGCCGTCAAGTACGACATGGTGCGTGTGGAGGGCTCCGTGCAGGACAAATTCATGCTGCTTGCGGAACTGGGATTCGATGGGGTGGAGATGGGCAGTCCGAACGATCTGGTGCAGGAAGAAGTGGTTGCGGCTTCCCGTACCGTCGGACTGCCGATTCACGGGATAGTGGACATGGTGCACTGGAACAAGACCCTGTCGGATCCGGATCCGGCTGTCCGGGAAGAAGGACTGGAAGGACTCCGTATCGCGCTCCAGGATGCAGCCGCCTACGGAGCTTCCACGGTGTTGCTTGTCCCCGCCGTCGTCCAGGAAAACGTTTCCTACGACGATGCATGGCAGCGGTCGCAGGCCGAAATTCGCAAGGTTTTGCCGGAAGCCAGCTCATTGGGCATTCGTATCGCTATCGAGAACGTCTGGAATAATTTCCTGATGAGCCCGCTCGAATTTGCCCGGTACATCGACGAATTCGAAAGCGATTGGGTCGGGGCGTATTTCGATATCGGCAACGTGATCACGTTCGGCTGGCCGGAGCACTGGATTCGCATTCTCGGCGACCGCATTCTCAAGCTGGACGTGAAGGAGTTCAGCCGTCGGAAGCGCAATGAGGAAGGGATGTACGACGGTTTCAACGTTCCGCTCGGCGAAGGAGACGTCAACTGGCCTGCTGTTCGGGAGCACCTCGCAGCCATTGGTTTTACCGGCTGGGCCACAGCGGAAATTCCGGGAGGGGATCGAGAGCGCCTCGAAGAAATCGCCTGGCGTATGGACCGGGTGCTGTACCCGTCGTGACCTTTTTATCTGATGCAAACAGGCGGGAGTGAGCGGAACACCGTTTATAAATGGACACGTTCTCGCCGGTTGCAAAACAATAAAAGGGCCTGTGTCCGCGCTTACCTGGCCACAGGCTCTTTAATCGACGGGTCGGCAAATTCGTCGTACTGCACACGTTGGATGGCTACGCCCGCATCGGCCAGTTTCCCATCCAGATTCTCGTATCCCCGATCAAGGTGATACACGCGCAGCACATGCGTTTCGCCTTCGGCGATCATGCCGGCCAGCACGAGGGACACGCCGGCCCGCAAATCGGTGCTCATCACCGTGGCTCCTTGCAGGTCATTTCCTCCCGCAACAAACACCTCGTTTTGCACGACGATGGCGTTTGCCCCCATCCGATGCAACTCGGGGATATGTTTGAACCGGTCGAAATATACGGTATCCCGGACCCGGGCATTGCCGGACGCCTGGGTAAGCAGGACGGTCCATTGGGCCTGTAAATCCGTGGGAAAACCGGGGTAGACGCCGGTTTCTACGGATACGGGCAGGAGGGTTTCCGGAGGGGTAACATCCACGTAGTCGTTTCCCGGTTTGTAACCTGCCCCTGTGTGCGTAAATGCGTCGATGAAGGCGTCTCCAAGGTGTTCGGGGGCTGCGTTCGTGATGCGAATTGGTGTGCCCGGTTCCCCCGCAATGGCCGCAGCGATCATAAAGGTGCCCAGCTCGATGCGATCCGGCGCATTGTAAAAATCCACTGGAGAAAGGGTATCCACCCCTTCGATGTCGATCGTATCTGTTCCAAGCCCCTTTATATGAGCACCCATTTTTTGGAGCATCTTCCCGAACACCACGACATCCGGTTCGCGGGCGGCATGCTCTATCCGGGATGCCCCCCGTGCGGTAACGGAGGCCAACAGGAGGTTGATTGTTGCCCCTACACTGGACGGGTTCATGCGGAATTTCCCCCCGTTCAGGCGCCCTCCTTTTGCTTCCGCCACAACATATCCGTGATCGAGGCGAATGTCTGCACCGAAAGCCTCCATGCCTTTGAGATGCAGATCCACGGGACGCGGTCCCCAGGCGCATCCTCCCGGAAGCGATACGCGGGCATGCCCGCAGCGCCCCAGCAATGCCCCAAGCATATAGAAGGAGGCGCGCATCTTCTTCACCAGTTCGTAGGGGGCTTCCGGATAGTTTACCCCGCTTGCGTCCACCGTCATTTCGTTCCGGGCTTCGTCGAACCGGACGGCAGCTCCCGAGATACGCAGCACGTGCGCAAAGGTCTTGACGTCCCGCAGGTTGGGAATACGGGACAGCACGGACGTACCGTCTGCAAGAAGCGCCGCCGCCATCAGCGGCAGCGCCGTATTCTTGGAACCGCTCACAGGCAGGGAGCCGGAGAGCGTGTGTCCGCCTTCTATGATAAGTTTGTCCATAGCCTGTAATATACCGCACACCGTCCGGGATTCCATGTGCGGAACCAGGAAGAATGTGGGAGACGGCTCAGTTTGACCGGATAGATTTTCGCGGAGCTTAAGGTGCGGTATTGCGACCTTGTTTCCAGCCGACCAACCCGACGAAACCTATGTCAAGACCAACGCGCAGAACCCACAATCCTTCGTCCGAGCCGAAGGTAGCCTTCGCCGCCGCGCGCGGCGGCGGCGCGTTGGCGGAACTCGCCAGGCTCCAAAACCCCCTTTTTACCTCTTTTGAGTAATTTCTACTCCTTTTTGGAGTAATTTCTACTACATTTCGGAGTAGTTTTTACTCAAAACGGTGTATGGTCGAGAGCGCGACTTGCCCCGGCACCCTGATAAAAACAATCAGAACAATGCGCTCATCTGTAGTTGCATCGTGTGAATGACCAGCGCGTCTGCAGGCGCGCGCCCATCGTACGAAAAAGTCGCCCGGAGATACTCGTTCACAGTGTACCGGGCGCGGAAAGACCATAAACTCGACCAGCCTGGTCCCCTGCCGTCCGTTAATTCAAACCGGGCCAGACCGAGGGCTTCGCCATCGAGCCGCACACGGGCAACTTCCGCGCGCAAGGTGGTCTGCAGTTTCCGTGGAATCGTATACCGGACTTCCGCCGGGGCTTTAAGGACTTGCGCGCTGCGTGCGCCGAAATCGTCCTTTTTTCGTCCGTATGAGGCGGAAACGGCCACCTGTATCCGGTCCGAAACCGAATAGGAAATCCCCGGCTCCAGACGGAATCCGGACACGTCATAACGGCGCGAGGCAAACGCATCGCTCGCAAGACGATCCTGCTCGCCGGCGGCTACAGCCCGCAATCCCCAGTTCGGCCCCGGACGCCAGCGCCCTTCCATGCGCCAGCCGTCCACGAACCGTTCCTCCTGACCGGCAGCCAACTCACTCAGGCTGCGGAGCCGGTTCAGGGAAATGTCCAATCCGTAATCCGGACTGGATCGGAACAAAAAAATGTCCTGTCCCAGCCGCAATCGTCCGTTCATCGTGTGTTCGGCGTTCCGGAATCGGCTCAGGTCCAGCAGGTATATGGATGTCGTGTTCGGATCTCTCGTTTTCTCCTGCACTTCGACCACGGTCCGCGCCGCGACATGCGACAGCCTTCGTTTCCAGCGGCTGTCCGAACGGCCCCATACACGCTGCGGATCCAGTTCCAGGCGTATACGGCTCCGGACGTTCACTACGGATACAAGCGTATCCGAGGGGATGTAGGTTCGCACATAAGAGCCCTCATTCGGCAACCGTTCAGGAAGCATTTCATCGATCTGCACAAGACCGTCCTCGTTTCCGTCCTCCCAAACGAATTGCCCGATCTCGGGGCCGGTACGTATATATATCTCCTGTAAAACGGGGGAGCGCTCCGTCATTCCGTCATACAACACATTTGCCTGGACGGACCGGGAAAACGGGCGCCACACCCCGCTGAGCTTCAACAGAACAGACTCCGCATCCTCCCTGTTCTGTTCTATGCGGAAACGATCGGTGAACCGCCGCGTGCGAAAGCCGACACTCCCTTCTGCATCCAGCACGGAAGAAGGCCGCCACTCGAACGTCGTACGTCCGGTCCATGAAGCGGCGGCCGGCTCCACACTGCCCGCGATCCAGTCGTCCTCCACGCGGCGCTCGACAAAAGCCGCCATGCCAAAAGCACCGTCTTTCCAGGCCAGGCCCGGGCGCACTTCCAGAAAACGGAACGACGGACGCAGCAGACTGTCCGCACCGACCGCTTCCTGCATCCGATCCTCGTGCTCGAATTCGATGCGCGGCGACAGCCGACCGCCGCCAAACGGATACTCCATGGATCCTGATTGCCGGAACCACCGGCCTTGTTCGTCCGCCGCCGAATCGTTGGCGGTAATCGCCTCTGCCTCGTAATCGAAACGGGGCATACCGCCTTCATGCACAGCCACATAGGCCGCAAGGCGATCCGCCTCGAACCCATCCCCCAATGCGATCCGTCCCAATTCGCCCCGCACATTCGAAGCCTCAAGAAAATCGAATCGCAGATTGCCCTCATCGATCGTCTCATCCACGGACAGACTGCCGACGCTGAGATTACGCCGGGACGTTATGTTCCACCGGCGCTCGAATTCAACCGGGCGGATGCGATCGAACGCAGCGAATTCGGAGGCCACATGCCTGCGGCGGATTTCCCCCGACAGCCGGATACCGCCGAGAGAAGAGGGCTTCAGGCGTATGCCGGCAAGCACGGCGTCCCCGATGTCATCGGCGGCATCCAGCGTGGACAAACGGTTCTTGTCATTCAGGCTGCGGCCCCACTCGCCGAACACTTCGAAAGCGGGTACGGGCGAAAAGGCGCCCCGCATATCGATCATGCGGTGCATTTCCGGCCTGGGAAGAAGACGCACCGGAAGGTAGCTCCCCCTACCGGGCCCTCGATACTCGTACAGAATACCGTTGACCGCCCGGCCCGTGCGCTCGTAACTGCCCAGTCCTTCGCCCACATGCGTGAATCGCACGCGAAACACGGCTTCCGAAGGGAGAGGCGCCCGATCAAGCGCCACATATACCGTATCGGCTCCAGGCCGAATCTCCCTGCGGTACTGAACGTACGGCACTTCCGGATCGAACTCGACGCGCTGGGCCGCTCCGGAAGTAGCTACCCCATCGCCCGCGCGCGCAAGCGCCAGAGAATCCTCCGCGCCGAATCCGAATTCCTCGCTGAAATCCCGGCTGTCCGCTTCCCGGATTACCGAAATCCCGAAGCGCCCGGACATTCCCCGCGCCGACGTGGCGGGATCCTGGAGAAAATGCATCTCCATTTCAACCCCGGCAAGCGTCCGCGTGAACCGGCTCGTCGAATACTGAAATTCGACTTTTATGCGCTTGTCCGCCGTGACAATGAGATTCTGCGTAAAGGAAATCTCCGCGGTGGCGTAGTCGATGACGTAATCGTTCGTCTCGCCTCGAACAAGGCGCTGCCCATCCACGAAGACGGTTTCGGAACCGGGCACGATGAGTACAAATCGCTCGCCCGCCGCCCCTTCAAGCCGGTAGGGGCCCTGTACGCCGTCGAGCGGTTCTATCTCCTGCGACCGGAACAGCCCCCGGGTCACGGCCCCCGACGCCTTGACCCGTCCCCCGATCCTGCTCCCGTCGGGCAGCGAAGCCATCACGGAGGCTCCCTGCAACCTTCTGGAAAACGTGCTGAATTCGCCGGAAGCGAACCTCAGATCGAAGTCGCCCAATTCCGCCCGTGCATGGGGCACATCCAGGCCGATAAACACGCGGTCGAATTCTTCGATACGCTGTGTGGTGCCCTCCGGAAGGATCGGCGTATTCTCGTCGGTAAGCACAGCCTGCACATGAACCTGATCGGACAGAGGACCGGAAAGCTGCATGCGAAGCCCTGACTCGAGCGTTACATCCCGGTTATTGCCGACGAGCATGCCCCGGGTGATCGATCCGTTGTGTTGCAACGCGGACGTGGCGGGAAGCAGCCGGAGGGGTTCTTCCCCGGCGCCGGGAGGAATAGCTTCGGCCTGCTCCCCCGCTCCCTCTTCGTCCAACGCATGGCGGCGATACAAATCCCGGAAACGGAACGGCAACGTCCGGTATTCGACCACCAACTCCCCTATCCCGGACACATCGTCCACCCGAAGACGGGCATAACGGTAATCCAGTCGGTAGCGCGTCGTATCGAGCGCTACGCCATCAGCCAGCACGCGCTCCGATCCCGGAAGTACGATAGGGACCAGTTGAAACGGCTGAGCCGCCGATACATTCAGCGTGTCGCGCCGGAATATCTCCGGGGCAGGCGCTGCTTCCTGCGCCCGCCCCTGCGCCGCAACGAATGACAGCGCGATACCCGCCGCAACGAGTCGAGCAATCATTCCGCAGGCGCAAGCAGATACATGCGCTGCACTCCCAGAACGTACAGGGTTCCATCCGTTCCCGCAGCGACGTCCACGATGTGAGTGTCCATATCGATCTCAAGGCAGCGCTCGAAACGCCCGGTCTCGTCATACGCCACCAGACTGTGCGCAAGCACCGCATACACCCTCCCGCCATCCACAACGACGGCGCGAAGCCCCGCAAGCCCGGAGCCGATGGTACGCACAAACGTTCCGTACTGGTCATAGACCATCAGGGATTCCGCGCCGCGATCGGCCACGTAGAGCAACCTGTCTGCCCCGACAGCGATATCCACCGGATCGACAAGCGCACCTCTTCCGGCGTCAATACCCCCGATCACTCCCGCGGGGCGGCGATCCTGATCCCATTTGCGGACCACTCCCCGGTCCGCGTCCACGGCAAAAATTTCGTTCGCCGAAGAGGTGGCTACGGCTACGGGAATGCCGAAGGAATAATCGGCGGCGGCTTCATCCTGCCTCCGATAGGTTACGCGGGCCGAAATGTCTTCGTCGGTTCGCATCAGCGGGACTGCCCCGAGATATGCCCCGGAGCGCGAGAATATCTGAATACGCCGATTGCCGGCGTCGGCCACATACAGCACCAGGCCGTTGGTGGGATCGACGTCCACGGGATCGTCGAATGCTCCTTCCTGCGATCCGGGCCCGCCCAGTACGGCAGAACGCCCCCCGCGTCCGTTCATCGTATATATGACGTCACGGCCTGCGTCAGCCACATAGACGCCCCCGAAAGGATCCACGCCGATAGCGCGGGCATCCACAAAATCCACCCCCGGAAGAGGTGTTGCCCGGAGCGTATCCACGGGCTGAGCAATGGCCTGACCGGCGCCCAAAACAAGCGCGCCAAACATGCCCAGCACCCCAAACGCCATGGCAACCGGACGCATCATGACGGACGCAGCCCCTTTTTTCCGATGTCCCGCCGAAACTGCATGTGTTCGAAAGAAATGCGCCCCACCGCTTCGTAGGCACGATCCAGTGCTTCGCGGAGGTCCCCGCCAAGCCCGGTAACGCCGAGCACACGCCCGCCGGATGTCACAATCCCGCTTCGACCGCTATCCTCCTGCCCATCCGTTGCGGTGCCTGCATGAAACACCATCACGTCACGGTGTGCTGCTGCCTGCTCCAATCCCTTGACAGGAAACCCCCTTTCGTAGGATCCCGGATACCCGCCGGATGCCAGCACGACGCATGCCGCCGCACCGCTCCGCATGGAGAGTGTCGAACCACTGAGCGCCCCACGGGCCGTCGCCTCAAACAGATCCAGGGCATCGTCGGCGAGAAGAGGGAGAACCACCTGCGCCTCAGGATCCCCGAAGCGACAATTGTACTCGACCACTTTGGGCCCTTCTTCCGTAATCATCAACCCGCAGTACAGTACGCCCCGGTACGGATGCCCTTCCGCCGCCATACCGTGCAAGGTCGGTTCAACGACCCGATCGCGCACGACGCGCAGGAGATCGTCCGTTACGATGGGGACCGGTGCATAGGCCCCCATCCCGCCGGTATTCGGCCCCACATCCCCTTCGCCGATTCGCTTGTGATCCTGCGCCGGCGCCAACAACACATATTCCTTCCCGTCCGATAAGGCGAACACGCTTGCTTCCTCTCCGGTCATATATTCCTCGATCACAACCTCTTCCCCCGCCGCACCGAACGCCCGCTCGCGCAACATAAACGAAAGCGTTTCGATCGCTTCCTCCACGGTAGCGCATACAACAGCCCCCTTGCCGGCCGCCAGGCCGCTTGCCTTTACCACAATCGGAGCGCCGCATGCCCTGACATGGGCCGCCGCCTCATCGTAATCCCCTGCTCCGAATGTCCGGTGCCGCGCCGTGGGAATACCATGCCGCTGCATAAACGCCTTGGAAAATGCCTTCGACCCTTCGAGGCGAGCGGCTGCCGCACTCGGCCCCATAATCGCCAGCCCCTCCTGCTCGAAACGATCCACAATGCCCAGCACCAGCGGCTGTTCGGGGCCCACAACCGTCAGATCGATCTGCTCGGTACGCGCAAAACGAACAAGATTTTCGATGTCATCCGCACGAACGGGTACGATCGAAGCAAGCTCACGGATACCCGCATTTCCCGGAGCTGCAAATATTTTTTGAACCCCTCCCGATTGAGACAGGCTGTGAACGATAGCGTGTTCGCGGCCCCCGCCGCCGACAACCAGTATGCGCATGAGAGCGTTTTTTCCTGTGGCAAAAAACTGTTCTGTGAAGGAGCGGATAGCAGGCGTCCTACCTGTACCTTATTGCTTTTTTCCGCCCGCTCAATCCAGCAACCGCCGCAGCGCATCGAGTTGCTGCAAGGCCTCGAGCGGCGTCATTCGATCCGTATCCAGCGCTCCCAGAGACTCCTTGAGCGCTTCCCCTACGGGATCCGTCTTGCGGTCAAAAAGGGACATCTGAAACTGCTCGGAAGAGGCCGCCGGCATATCCTTTGGAGAAGGTTTGAACGCGCGGATCTCCCCTTCCTGCATCGTATCCACGCTGGTATGCCGGCTTTCCAGCCGCTGGAGAATCTGGCGCGCCCGGACAATGACCGGTTCGGGAAGCCCTGCCATGCGCGCTACTTCGATACCAAACGAATGATCGGCGCCCTCCGGAGCCAGCTTGCGCAAAAAAATCACGCGGCCTTCATGCTCTTCCGCCCGGATGCATGCGGTGCGTACGCGATCATATCGATTCGCCAGTTCGTTCAGTTCGTGATAGTGCGTGGCGAACAAGGTGCGGGCGGCCACGTCTTCGCGCTCATGCAGGTACTCCACCAGCGCCCATGCGATGGACAAGCCGTCAAATGTGCTGGTGCCGCGCCCCACCTCGTCCAGTAAAATGAGCGAGCGCGGGGTGGCATTGTTCAGAATATTTGCGGTCTCGTTCATCTCGACCAGGAACGTGCTTTCCCCTTCGGCAAGGTTGTCGGAGGCCCCGACTCTCGTGAATATTCGATCCACAAGGCCGATTCGAGCAGATTCCGCCGGAACGAACGAACCGGCCTGGGCAAGGAGTACAATCAGCCCCGTTTGCCGCAACACCACGCTTTTTCCAGCCATGTTCGGGCCGGTAATGATAATAATCTGCGCATCGTCCGGATCCAGGTAGATGGAATTCGGAATAAAAGGCTCCCCGGCAGGCAGGGCCTGCTCCACAACCGGATGCCGCCCCCCTTCGATCTCAAGCGTTCGTCCGTCGTGTACCTCGGGCCGGACATAGCCGAAACGCACCGCCGCATCGGCCAGCGCCAAATAGCAATCGACCATGCCCAGCAATGCGGCATTGCGTTGCAAGGCTTCGGTATATTCCGCGACAGCCGCCCGCAATTCGGCAAAAAGGTTCGCCTCGATCGTATCGATCCGTTCCTCGGCGGTCAGGATTTTTTCCTCGTATTCCTTCAATTCCGGTACGATGTAGCGTTCCGCATTCACCAGGGTCTGTTTGCGGATATAGTCGTCCGGCACTTTGTCCTTGTGCGTGTTGGTCACCTCGAGGTAGTACCCAAAGACCTTGTTGAAACCAACCTTGAGCGAGGAAATGCCCGTCCGCTCGATCTCTTTCTTCTGCATCTCGACCAGCCAGTCCTTCCCCGAGCGGGCAATCCGTCGTAAGGTATCGAGTTCCTCGTCGTAGCCGTCCCGGATCAGCCCTCCTCCACCTGTCCCGACAGGCGGATCATCCACGATAGCCCGATCGATCAGATCGACCAGATCGGTGTGCACGGTAAATTGCGCACCCGCTTCCCGAAGCTCGTCGCATGTACAATCTTCGCTTGAAGAAAGGAGCTGTTTGATCGCAGGAAGCTGCCGAAGCGTCAGTTTGACAGCCACCATATCCCGCGGTGTAGCCCGGCCTGTAGCAATACGGACGGCAAGGCGTTCCAAATCACCCATTTGCTCCAGTTCCTCGCCCAGTTTCGCGCGAAGCGTGCGGGACCGGAAAAAATCCTCGACGGCGTCGAGGCGACGCTCGATGGCTGCGACCTTGCGCAAGGGGCGCACCAGCCATCGCCGAAGTTGCCGCCCCCCCATGGGCGTTCGGGTCCGGTCAAGAATGCTTACAAGCGTATCCTTCCGGCCCTGTTCATGAAGGGGCGTAACCAACTCCATATTCCGCTTCGTTTGCGGATCCAGCGTCATATGGCTGGCGCTGTCGTACGGAACGATCTTGCGAACATGCAGGAGCCGGCCCCTCTGCGTTTCGCCGAGATAATGCATCACGGCGCCGGCGGCAATCGTCCCAAGCCGCAAGTCATCGACTCCGAAGCCCTTCAGCGAGTGCGTACCAAAATGGTTCAGCAGGGTCTGGCGGGCAAAATCGTACCCGAAAACCCAATCCTCGACCGGCGTTACCACGAACGAGCCACGAGGCGCCTCATCCCGATGGCTCCGGGCAACAAGCACTTCGGCAGGCTGGATGGTCTGTACCAGCCCGGATAATTCCCCTATATCCCCCTCACTGGCGAAAAATTCCCCGGTGGATGCATCCAGAAAGGCCACACCGACGCGCCCGCTTTCCAGCCAAACCGCGGCCAGATAATTGGATTGCTTCGGATCGAGCAGATTGTCGTCGAAATAGACGCCGGGGGTGACCACTTCCACGACATCACGCTTTACAATCGTTTTGGCCTGCCCGGGGTCTTCCATTTGCTCGCAAACGGCTACCCGAAAGCCGGCCTCGACAAGTTTCGGCAGATAGGTATTCAGGGCATGATGGGGAAAACCCGCAAGAGGCACATCGTACGCCTTGCCGTTGGAACGCTTGGTGAGGGCGATACCAAGCGTCTTGCTGAGTTGCTTCGCATCTTCGTCGAACGTCTCAAAAAAATCCCCCATCCTGAAGAGAAGAAGCGCTTGCGGATGTTGCGCTTTGATGGCGTAATACTGCCGCATCAGCGGTGTTCGCCCCTTGTTCTCCTCGCTGCGCATCTCCGTCACGGATTATTCATCTCCTTGCATGCTATCGACTGCCGGCACGGTTCGCGCCGAAATATCGTCCCCTCCCCGCGAATCGGCGCCGGACAAGAGTTCAGAGACAATGCGATCCGCCCCGTATATATGTTCCAGCACTTCAGTCATGCCTCGCGTATCCACAGACACGGCACGACCCTGTTCGTCCAGATACACATACGTGTTGCGGAGCGCGTCGATATTGCTGTCAAACACCACACCCACGACACGCAGTTCCTTATCGAGAAGCGGCGAACCGGAGTTCCCGCCTGTGATGTCGTTGGTCGTGACCAGATTGACGGCCGTGGACCGGTCCAGCGAATCCGGGGGTTGCAGCCACCGTTCCGGCAAATCCCAATCCGTATCTTCCCCGCCGTAGGAATAATAATGATCGTACATCCCGAACAAGGTGGTATAAGGCGGCGCTGTGGTGCCATTATAGGGATATCCTGTCACGACGCCATCGGCAATGCGGAGCGAAAACGTCGCATCCGGAGGTATTTGCGCACCGTACAGTGCAAAACGGGCAAGAGACAGCATGGCATTCAGTTCCTGCTCTCTCCTGTCGAGACCGGATATCTGTTGCTGGATCGACAAATACAGCGGCGTTACGGCCCGCGCCATCGCTTCCGCAGGATCACCGCTGCCAAAAAAGCCTTCTTCCAGCAACACCGCGTATTGTGCGGAATCGCTCAAAGCCGTACCGGAAACAATCCGATCGGCGGCTTCTTCGGGCGTCTGCCCCTGCAACAGACGATTCACCGTCGGATCGTTTTCACCGAGGTAGCGCAAAAATTCGTGCAGGCGCACTGCCAGCATCCGCTTCTCAAGTTCCGGGGGCCAGTCTTCTATGTCAAGCGCATCCTCCAGCACATCCTCGATTTCGTCCGCCGGCATACCCCGCTGCCTCATCAGAGTGACAATATATCCGTAAGCAGACCGCACAAGCACGTGCGAATCGAAGGCCGGCGCACCAAAAAACAGGAATGCCCTGTTCTGATCCGCCATCGCTTCCTTCGATCGCTGCAAACGTGCGATTTCGCCAATCACATGACCATGTTCCTCCTGTAACGAATCCACGGCTGCAATCTCTGCAACCAGCTTCCTTTCGGCCGTCATGCGACGGGCTATCAGCAGCGAATCGCGTAATCCGGCCAGTTCTCCTTCATTCTTTTTGAACTGATTCGATATCTGATGCCAGGCGTTGCGCAGCTCGTATTTCCGATCCGGCCCCTCTTCTTCCGCAATATACTCCTCGAGAACCCGCATCCGCTCTTTTAGCGCATCAAGCGCCGCAGGTAACATATAATCCCGCTCGAATTCCAGTTGTCCAACGGTTTCGAGGCGACTGGTCGTACCCGGATTGCCTACCACAAAGACCGCTTCCCCATCCTGGGCTCCGTCCTTGTCCCACGCAAAATAATGCGGTGTATCCAGAGGCTTGCCCTCCGTATCGTAAGCACGGAAAAAACTGAAGTCAAAACTGTACCGGGGGTACGTGAAGTTGTCCGGATCGCCCCCGAAGGCGCCGATGGGCAATTCCGGCGCGAAGACCAGCCGGATATCGTCATGGCGGCGGAACGTATAGGCCGAATACCGACCTCCGTGATACAGTTCGACCACTTGCACCGTCAAAAGCGAATCCCTGGCCTGGGCCTCGGCATTCATACGTCCCTCGATACGTTCCATCCTTCTTTCACGCGCCGCCGCCGAACGGTCGTCGCTATTTATGGCCCGCTCACCCCGACCCTGCCTCCTGCGGGGCGCAGGGTTTTCATCATCCGGATACCGAACGAAACCGTAGACCTCCTCCGTAATGTCCTCGATGGCCACCAGTTGATCCACATACAGATCCTCCACCTTACGCTCTGCCCCGATCGAATCCGCGGAAAATCCGGTATCGAGCAGCGTCTCCCCCTCGCGCGTCACATCCGCAATGCTTTCCCGCGCGCAATGGTGATTCGTAAGAATGAGTCCATGCGGAGATACGAAAGACGCCGAACAATTCGGGAGCCGGAGCGCCCCAAGGCGGGCGCGGGCAAACCAGGCGGAGTCCGGCCTGAATCCATAGGCCTCCTCGAAATAATCGACGGGCGGATCCTCGAACGTCCACATCTTTCCCGTATCGAATCGCCCGATCTCGACATCGACCGGTGCAGAAACCGGGCTCGCCTCTTCTTCGCCTGGGGGTAAAGCAGTCGTTACCACCGGCTCCGTCGTGCCGGGACGTTCCACGACGGAAACTATCTGGCTGCCTCCGCTGCAGCCCGCCCACACCAGAAGAAACAGTACAGCCGCTCCCGACCGCTTCCTGCAAACATTCATGAACATGACAAACAAGGAATACTATTCGGACAGGATGGCGTCGGCTTCTTCTTCGGATTCAGCGAAACGCCCCGATGTCGTCTCCAGGACAAGGCGATCCGCATCGTACATATCGTCGAGCGCCTCAAGAATACCTCGCGCATCGACCGAAATGCTTCGCGCCCGGTCCGTCAAATAGATAAAATCCCCGGAGAGGCTCTCGATATTGCCATCAAAGAGAAGACCTGCAAGGCGAAGGTCCGGATCGATCACGGGAGATCCCGAGTTACCGCCGATCGTGTCGTTGGTGGAAACGAAATTCAGAGGTGTACGCATTTCAAAGCTTCCCGGCGGAGTCAACCAGCGCGCCGGCACGTCCCAGGGCGTATCCGCACCGTACGAATAATAGTGGTCATACAACCCGTAATACGTCGTATAGGGAGGCGCCACCGTGCCGTTATACGGATACCCCTGTACGACCCCGTCGGCTATGCGCAGGGAGAATGTGGCATCGGGAGGCACATCCACACCGTACACTGCATACCGGGCGCGCCCGATCTGCTGCGCAAGAGCCTGTTCCTCGACGGCAAGCGCCGCCATCGCACTGCGATACGCCGTCAACTTCCCGGCAATGGCGCCAACAACCTGTATGGCGGGATCGGTTTCCGTGATGGAACCGGTCTGCAGCGCTTCCATGGCGGCAGCCCCTTCCGTGAGCATCGAATGTTCGACCACATGCCGCGCCGCCTCTTCGGGAGAACGCTCGCCAAATATATCGACGACAAAAGTACTATCCTGACCGAAACGATCCGACCACGTTTGGAATCGTACAGCAAGATACGCAGCCTGCAACGCCGCCGGTTGATCTTCAATCAGGACCAGTTGCTCATACACATCGTCCGGGATGTCCTGCGCCGCATCCACCAATCCGGCGTATTCATGCACGACAAGAGCACGGCGAAGCGCCGCGGCACCGAGGGAGGAGGCCGGATTCAATGCAAGAAATGCCCTGAACGCATCTCCGTACGCACGCTTCTCTTCCTGCACTTCGCGCATCCGCTCAATGAGATCGCCGTACTGTTCACTAAGTGCGGGCGTCTGACCGATCGCTGTCATGAACTGCTCCTCGGCATCCATGCGGCGGGCTGTCACCACGGGGTCATTCAACGCCTTCACCCGACCCGTGTACAACTTTCTGGCATTCTGTAACGAGAAAATCCGGTTGATGAGTGCATCCTGCTCTTCCGCAGGCGTCTCGTCCAGCAACGCCTCCAGTGCCGCAAGACGAATCTCGATCAGGTCCAGCAGAGCGGGTTCCTGCACATCGCGTCGGAACGTCAACTCTGCGACAGTAGACAGCCGGAACGTGGACCCTGGATTACCAATCACAAACACTGGGTCTCCTTCCTTTACCCCCTTACTGTTCATGGGGAAATAATAGCTGACTTCAAGTGGTTTATCGTTTTCGTATACACGAAGCAGAGCAATGTCCAGCGTATAACGAGGATAGGTGAAATTATCGGGATCGCCCCCGAAAAACCCGATCTTCAACTCGGGAATGAGCACAAGGCGGAGATCGGTATAACGGCGAAAAACGTATGCGGACAGCAGGGCCCCGTTGTATATGGAAACAATCTCCACATGATGCCCCGGTCCCGCTTCCGTTTCGATGCCCTCCTGCACCTCTTTAATTACTTCCTGCCGCATCTGCTCACGTTCGGCATCGTTCCTAATGCCTGCAATAGCGGCTTCCACCGCAGGCGTAATATCCCCGATGCCAACCAGCTGATCGGCCCACATGCCGTCCACCAGGCGTTCCTCGTCTAACGACCGGGCATAAAATCCGTCATCGAGAATAGACTCCCCCTCAAGGGCGACGCTGACGGCATGACTCCGGGCGCAGTGATGATTCGTTAATACAAGCCCGGTCGGCGATACAAACGAAGCCGTACAACCAGGAATCCGCAGCGTGCCGAGCCTGGCATGCCGAAACCACTCCTCGTCCGGCGTAAAACCATAGGTTTCTGCAAAATAATCGACCGGGGGATGATCAAAGGTCCACATCTTTCCCTGGTCGAAACGCCCCGCACGGGCCATCGCAGGGTCGACGCGCTGCACCGGCGCAGGCCGGAGCGGCTCATGGACCGGCACCGTTTCAGGGACTTCCGCGGGTGTCACGCTTGCCGGTTCGCCCTCCGAGGCTACAGGATCTTTAGTGGCGTTGCTGCCGGCGCAACCTGCAAACAGCAAAAGAAAAAGCGCCAGAAAACCCGGAGCGAACTGAATGCGTTCGTACATGGTTGAAAAAATCTGATCGGCAATGCGCAAAAACGAATCCGGACGGTCCCGTTTTCACACGCCACGGAGCTATATAACAGCTTTTTGATACAAAGAAGGAAGCCTCAAAGATTCCTGCCGGTGCAATACTGTACAACAAAACGCGGCGGGGCGAATAATAGTATTGCAAAGAGCAAACAGCCCCTTATGCGAAAGTGGCGGAACTGGCAGACGCGCCAGACTTAGGATCTGGTGGGGTAACACCCTTGGGGGTTCGAGTCCCTCCTTTCGCACACCATATTTTTCTGTGATCCGCCGGCCCTTTCGGCAGGCCGGTCCCTTTCTTTAAGAATAGTCTTGATCAAGTCCGCAAAGTTCGGACTATCCTTTACTCAAGGAGCGCTTCGTATACGGATGTGTGCGACGGGTCGAGTAGCGTAAGGTAATCGTACGCCTGATTACTCTCCTGCCAACCCTCGAACACGGCAGCCAATTCGTTATACTTCGCCAGAAAGAAGAGATCAAGGACATGCTGCCGGGAAACATCCTCGTACAATACGTCAAGGTCGGCAAGCACCTGGAGAATGGCGTTGCGCGCCGTATCGGGATTCATGAGAAAGCGATCGAGCCCGCCAAAGTGATAATCGAAATACGCCTTGCGCAACGGGCGCATGCGCGGATCCAGCACCTGCGTTATCAGATTGCCGCGGCTGGGCTCGGTACTGCCGATTTCTGACCAACCCTGCCCCGATGAGGATTGCGCACGTTCCGCAATCCGGCGAGCCGTTTCGAAATGGGGCGTGCCGCCGAGTTCGCTGAAGGTATCGTAGTCATACCCGAGCATCATATACGCATAAAAGTCGATGACCGAGGTCAACGGATCGTACTGTTCGAGATTGAACACAAGCGGCTGTCCCTGTGCATACCTGAATTGCCAGGACTCGTCGCTGAACTGAACGACCGTACTGTGTTGCATCGTGTTGTAGATCGGCCGGCGCGTGGCCACTACAAGCCGCGCATTGAAACTGGTCAGAGAGACCGCTTCCAGCACAATCACCTCCATCGTACACTCAATGCGTTCGTCTTCCCGGAAGCTATCCTCGGTCCAGAAACGATCGTTCACATATTCTTCCATGCGGACCTCGAGATCTTCAAGAAATCCGAAATCGGAGCCCGTCAGCGTACTGTAATTGACCGAAACCACACAGTTGAATTCCTGTGCAGCGGCCGGCGCCGGCGAAAAAAACAGCGAGAAAAGAAGCAGCGCGGCAATCGACGCCGTCGAAGAGGGAAGAAAACGCATCGTGGAAAAGAACATGTTCTTTCGTAATGGGATGCGGGTTTTTATGGCGGCGGATAAGGCTCTTGCTCATACCGGAACAGGCCTGCTCTGTTTCCGGCGGACGGAATAAGGGAGTGTGACTATCGAGCCCGGGAAGGCGCCCGGATAGCAGGAAATTTTTTACGCAGGGGGTCACGCATGCCCCCGCACGGTGTCTGTGAAATAAAAAACCGTGCGCTGCCCCGCTTCTTCGCCCCGTATATATCTTCCCCTCACCCTGAGCAGACTGCTTTTTCTGCTCCTGACTGCTCTGTCCATAGCGAACACACGGCAATCCGCTATGGGACAGCCCGTGTTTTCCGGGGCGCGAAGCGCTGCGCTCGGGGGAGCTTCGACTGCATTTCCGGATGACGCTGCGGGACAAGTCAACCCCGCTGCCTGGGGGCAGACGGATACCCGGATCCTCGCGCTGCACGGCGCTCAACTGTATGGATTGCCTGAATTGCGGTTCGCCGGGCTCCACCTCGTGGTACCCTTCCAAAGAGGCGCAATTGCCGGAGGCGCCTCGGTCTTCGGTTTCGATCTCTACAGACACTTCGTGCTGGGCGCCGGCTATGGAAGACGCTTCGGTTTCGGAACACACCGGGAAGTTCATGCGGGCGTGCGCACCGAGTGGAACCAGGTGTATATAGCAAACCACGGACAGGCCGGCGCACTGGGCCTGACCGCGGGTGTACTGCTCCCGATTACGCCGTTCATTTCGCTGGGAGCCGCCGCACACAATCTGACCGCGTTTGCCGGCCCCCTGCGCTCCGACTTGCGCCGATGCCTTGCTGTCGGCGCCGCATGGCGGCCCTCGGAGACCTTCGCCATGACGACGGATATAGCCAAGGAAACGCGCTCCCCTCTTTCCATTGCGGCCGGCATCGAAATCCGTCTGACCGAAGTACTGGCGCTACGGGGAGGTATTGCCTCGGGGCCAAGGCGGGCAAGCGGGGGAATCGGGCTGAGCCTCGCATCGGTTCGCGCGGATTTTGCAGTGCAACGACACGGAATACTGGGATGGACGCCTTCCATGTCCTTCCTCTATTCCTGGTGAAGCATGAAAACGGCAATCCTGCTGGCGTGTATGATGCAGACCGCAAACCCGCCCGCTGACACGACGGAAACGGCCACGGTCATCGAGACCACGCTGGATGTGCTGGAGGACGGGTTGGAAAATTCCGCCTCACTGCATGAAGCGATCGAATATGCTACGCACCGGAAAATCCGATTGGAAACGGCATCAGCGGAAGCGCTGCGCTCGATCCCCGGCATGTCAGAAATGAACGTGCAACGTATCCTCGCGTGGCGTTCATCCGGAAGAAGCATCGAAGAACCGGAATCGCTGTTGCGCGCAGGCCTGGATGAACACGCCGTCAACATGTTGCTTCCCTTCGTTACATTCGACCGCGCTGCACCCCGAACACGCCCACGCATCCGTACAGACCTCCTGCAGCGCTGGAGCCGTCGTCTGGATCTCGGAAAGGGATATCGAAAGGATGAACCCTCCGGCTATCTCGGCTCCCCTGACGCCTTGCAGTGGCGCATCGGGATACGTATAGGAGAACATATTGTCACAGGCATCACGCTCGACAAGGATCCGGGAGAACCGATCCGATGGCAGCCGAGCGGAGGAAGATTCGGCGCCGATTTTGCCGCCCTGCACCTGAGTCTGGACCAGAGGGGGCCCTTCGAACGCATCGTAGCGGGTGGCTATACGGTCCAGGCCGGAGAAGGGCTCGCGGCGGGCCAGAGCGCGGGTGGGATTTCGTCATTACGCACGGCCTCTGTCGATCGAATCCTGCGCCCGCATACCTCCTCGAGGGAGCATGCCTATTTCAGGGGCCTGGCCATGCAATCCAAACCGCTGTACGGGGTATCCGTAACCGGCTTCGTCTCGTACGTACCCCTGGATGCCCGCGTAGATACTGCGTCGGGGATATGGAGTTTGGCCTCCACCGGATATCACCGCACGCAAACCGAGTACGAAAGACGAGGGCAAGCCCGGGAACGCACTGCGGGCGGGATCGCCGTGTTCCGGCAGGGTTCCGCGTACGCCGGGGTGTTGTCTCTCCATACGCAGCACATGCTTGGCGTTTCCCGGAATATGCATTCCCTGTCGGTATTCGGCGGATGGGCAAAACCCCGCTGGGAAGGCTCGTTCGAACTCGTACCGAAAGAGAGACATCAGTCGTTGACCGTCTCGTTTACTCCCATCGCAAACGCCTCTGTGGATGTCCGGATGCGAAAAACCACGGCAAACGGCCTGCGGCCGCACACCCGGATCGGAGTAAATTCCCGCGGGGAAAGCTACCGGTACGCCGAATGGCTTGCCGAAAGCCACATCCGGCCTTTTCAGGCATGGACAGCGACCGTACGAGTACGGGAGCGGAAACGCCCGTTAAGCCTCCTGCCCAATGCGCGCGACCGGTTCGTTGCGGGGGTAATCGAATACAAACGGCGGAACTGGTTCACACTGCATGTGCGGGCCCTGACGCAAACATCCGAAGCAGCGGCCCGCTGCCTGACCGGCCGCCTGCTGCTGCCCTGTTCAACCCGTGAACGCCGGCAATCCCTGCGGATACAGATCGAATACAGGCACAGCCCCTCCCTTCGCTCCAGGACACGCATCGAGACCGTCCATGCCGAAGCGGAAGAAAAAGCTGCGGGGGTCCTGGTATATCAGGATTTCCGGTGGAAACCCCGGCCGCTTCTGCAGTTGGATATGCGGTATGCCTTGTTCGATGCAGCAGATGCTTCCGCCCGGCTTTACATGTTCGAAAACGATGTGCTCTATGGATTCGGCGCTCCATCCTTCCACGGACGCGGTCGCCGGTGGTACGTCCTGTCCCGGCTGGAAGCCTCCCGACGCCTGATGGTGCAATTGAAATTCGGCGCCACGCACTATGAGGATGTGCGTTCTACCGGATCCGGGCGCGACGAAATCCCGGGAGGCCGCGTGCGGGAAATGAAGGTACTGGCCCGATGGAGATTCGGGTCGTAACTCCGCGGCCTGCTATATCGTACTCATTGCAACGATCTGCCGGGGTCTCAATTCGAGCAGATCGACTTCAGCACCTTGCGCCGTGTTATGAGCTTGTCGTGCCATGCCTCCGCCGAAATTTCCTCGTCGTCGAGATAATATTCCCAGTAATCGACGTTCGCGCTCCGAGCAGCTTCCGGAGGTTCGATATGCGCAATACGTTTCAGCTCCGGGGACATACCCATCTGGTGCACAAAGGTAACCGTATGGTCCCCCATATAGCTTTCCTTGACCGATAGCCAGTTGTCACCGCATACATGACAGGTATAAAAGCGGGTTTGCGAATCGCCGTCCTGATCCGACGCGGAAGCATTCGGTTCATTTTCTTCGTCGTCCCCGAGCACATCCATCGGCACCATGCTGATGCTGCCGCACGCCTTGCATTGCAGTTTTTCCATGAATGGAATTATTGGCTGTTTCGAATGTACGCCCTGCCCATCCTCCTGCCTGCGCAACCCGGTCTTGCCAGGACTTCCTGCTCCTTCGCCAAGACCATGGCGCTTTGCGCAATGCATAAAACCACATAGGCCTCCCGGAATATACGGGAATAATTCAAAAAAAGTTACATGCAATAACGGACACGTATTAAGAATCTGTAAACCTTCCCGGATGAATAACCTGACAACGAATATCCGAAGGCCAAATAGGGCCTGTTACCACTATACAGCGATGCTCTGTTCCGTCAGGCACGGCGTCAATCAAGGCGCGAGGAGTGAAGT